>CAMBAL010000075.1 GCA_945864225.1 uncultured Blautia sp.
TAGGATACCACAGGAGACCATGCATGTCAACAACTTTTTTCATTTTTATCTACATTTTTTCATGGCATAAACAAGACTCGTTTACATTTTTTTAATCACCGGGCAGGTTATATTGATTCTACTACTTCTTCAGACAAAATCTTCATCTATGAAAAAGTACATCTCCATAGATTTATTAGTATGAAGCCATATATTTCATTACCATATTCAAATCTTTGTTTGTAAATCTTCTTATTATTTCCGGATCCCATCAATCAGATTGTAACTCATATCCAGAAAATCCAAAATCTTTGCCTTTTCTACTCTCCCATCCAGAAAAATCGTAATCCAATGCTGTTTATTCATATGATATCCTGGCAGAAAGCCATCGGTCTGAATAATCATACTCGTCATTTCCGGATCACATTTCACATCCATAATTTCTATTTTGCCCTCACCATCTAATCCAAGTTTTGTTTTTTCGACATTCATGATCACCGCATACCATTTCCCATTTTTATGACGAAGCACTGCGCTGTCAGGTGAACTGCTCCACAAATATTCCGGGATTGTTCCGTATTGTTTCTTCACATATTCGAATATTTCTTTTCTATCCATTCTTTTGCACCTCTGGATATTTTCGTATTTTGAAAATCATATCACATTTTCCTATGCTGCACTACTTGTCTTTGCCCCAGAACCATAACCTGTAAGAAAGAATCCTGATTTGCAGGATTCTTCGCCTGAGATCCCGCCCGGAGGGATTTTTTATATTACAGGAAAATGCGGAGCACTTTCCTGTAATATAAAAAATCAAAAGCAGCAATGTCTTTTCCACCGCTGCCTTGACCATTTCATTCAACTTCTTCATCCTTTTGTTTTATCTTTTGAATTCCTTTTTTAACAAGCATAAGCTGTTCCTTTTCAGGCAAATTTATATTAACTCCTAATATAGATTTAGAAGCCCATATAAAAAACAACATTGTAACAATTGGAATCACGCACGTTGTCACAATCATAACTGCAATAGCTTCTAAAAAGTTATTCAATGTATCTTTTACAGTGTCTACCGCGCCAGTCACTCCACCTTTTACCTTTCCCCAGATAGCGGAAAATACCCCTTCCTCATCTTCTTCTATTTCTATCTCTTCAGGTACAGAATCAATCACATTCTGTATTGAGGTATCGTAAGTCGCCTGTATTATACTTGAAATTTTCTCGCTTCCCGGAATCACCAACAATGCCAGAAGACCAATCGTAACCAGCTTTTTCATAATACTTCTGCATGTCTCATTTTCTCGGATTCGATTTAATATAAATAAAACGCATGCAATAGGAATCAGAAGCCTGAACGTGACATATCCTATAATTGTAAGCAAATACTTTTCCAAATATATTGCTCCAGGAATAATGATAAAATAAGAACTCAACTCTGCCAGTTCATTTGCTATAGGAGTCGCCACATCACTGGGGATTGCTGAAACGGCTACAGAAGCCGCTGTCGCTGATACTGCCAGCGCGGTTGCTGTAACTTTCTTATCATCCAAAGAAGCAATCGTCTTCTCATAGGTTTTCGGTGAAGATGCATATTTTGACAGACCAAAAAACGATACTAGCGCCAGCACTATTGCAATCACTATTTTCACATCTCCTTTTATTCTCTTGTTCATTTTTCATATCCTCCTTTGTTTTCTACTAAACAGCTTTTACTTCAGCTCTAGTCAACAAAATACTACTTTTTTCGACACTATTTTCGAGGATTTTCTTACGTTCTGGTTCAGGTACTTCAAGAAGATTTTTTATTTCTTTAACTTTAAATCCCAGCTGTTGATATAGTTTTATCTGTTGAATACGCTCCTGGCACTTCTTGTCATACAGCAAATAACCTCTTCCATTTCTTCCTGATGCAGAAACAAGTCCTGCTTTTTCATATCCCTGAATGGCTCTTCGGGACACCCCATATATTTCACAAACTTCATGCAGAGTTTTTTCTTCCATCCATTCTCCCTCCCTTCCATATGGTAAAATTGCACGCAGCGTGCAGTCAATACCTTTCGGCTGCCCAAATGAGCAGCAAAATTTCCTTCTTAGAAGGGAATGAATTTTCCGCGCCATGTATTCTTTATTTTTCATAACTGTGAAAATACTAAACAGTTACAAATTGAACAAACACTACTCCTTAATTTATTGTTCATTAAAATACCCAATTACTGTTTAACATAAAAAGAAGAACCTATGCCTTATAATTTTACATAAATCCTTCTTTCTCAAAGATCAAAGACGGTCAGGCAGACGGCTCCATCCAGATAATCATAAGCCAGAAAACATTAATTAAAATCCATTACCGGATACAACGAAACTTGCCTGAAATCCATCTATCTGTTATTTATTACAATAGACTTTCGCAAAATTTTCGAGTACAATACTTTTCAAAACGAATATGCACAATTCAATCCGCTGCTTATTCCTAACCGGATCACTGCTTCGGTTAAATTCCAATCAATAAAGGGGAAGTATAAACATGATCAGAAAAGCAACAAAAGAAGATTTACAGGCTGTTAATGCTATTTACGATGACCTGCACACTGCAGAAGAAAACGGAACTGCTGTCATTGGCTGGATACGCGGAGTTTACCCCACAGCCGATACTGCAAAACAGGCTTTAAAGAACGGAGAATTGTTTGTAGAAGAAGACGGAGAAATTGTCGGAGCTGCCATTATTAATCAGAAACAGGTAGACTCCTACAAAGAAGGCAGCTGGAACTACGAGGCTCTTGATGAAGAAGTGATGGTTCTGCACACTCTGGTCATTTCCCCGAAAGCATCAGGCAAAGGCTACGGAAAAACCTTCGTAGATTTTTACGAAAAATACGCTCTCGCCCATAACTGCCATTATCTGCGAATGGACACAAATGCCAGAAATCGCACAGCCAGAACATTATATCGTAAACTTGGATATCAGGAAATCGGAATCGTTCCTACTGTGTTTAATGGAATTGAGGGAGTACAGCTGGTTCTGCTGGAAAAATACATATGAGAGAGAATTCTGCTTTGCCGGACGCTCTGCCTTCGACAGACAGCAGAAGTGCACTGAAAAGTCAAGATTGTGCTATTTTTATACAAAATGATGCAAGCATTTTTACCTGAAATACGTTATAATCCTTTTACTTCAAACTGTCTGGTTATTGATTTTTCGATGTACCAGACATCACTATACATACCAGGAGGTTTCACTCATGAACAGAAAATGGTGGCACGACAAAGTGGCTTATCAAATATACCCCAAAAGTTTTTATGATTCCAATGGCGACGGTATCGGAGATATCCCGGGAATCATCAGCAAGCTGGATTATCTGAAAGATCTTGGCATCGACATCATCTGGCTTTCTCCCTGTTATCGCTCTCCGCTTGCTGATCAGGGATATGATATCTCAGATTATTATGACATTGACCCTCGTTTCGGAACAATGGAAGATATGGATCGTCTGATCGCGGAGGCAAAAAAACGTGATATGTATATTCTCATGGATCTTGTAGTCAATCACTGTTCTGATGAACATGAATGGTTCAAAAAAGCCTGTGAAGATCCGGACGGAAAATACGGCAACTTCTTCTATCTCCGTGATAAAAAAGAGGGCGAGCTTCCTACGAACTGGCGCTCCTATTTCGGAGGTTCCGTATGGGAGGATCTTCCCGGAACCAACAAACAATATCTTCACCTTTTTCACAAAAAACAGCCCGATCTCAACTGGGAAAATCCGGAAGTCCGGGAAGAAGTATATAAAAACATCAACTGGTGGCTGGACAAAGGTCTGGGCGGCTTCCGCATAGACGCGATCATCAACATCAAAAAAGCTCTTCCTTTCCGTGATTATGAGCCTGACCGCGCAGATGGCCTGTCACATATCGACAAAATGCTGGAAGAAGCTTCCGGTATCGGAGATTTTCTCGGAGAAATGCGTGACAGAACATTCAAAAAATACGATGCCTTTTCTGTCGGAGAAGTGTTTAATGAAAAAGAAGATGAGTTGCCTGATTTTATCGGTGAAAATGGCTATTTCTCTACCATGTTCGACTTTAACGAAACCATTTTCGGATCCAGCCCGAATGGATGGTATGATGCTGCTCCCATCACACCGGATGATTACAAAAAATGCTGTTTTGAAACTCAGCGAAAGATCAAAGACACCGGCTTTGTTTCCAATATCATCGAAAATCACGATGAACCGCGCGGTGCCAGCCGTTACATTCCGGAAGGCGACTGTTGTCCCGAAAGCAAAAAAATGCTGGCTGCACTGAATTTCATGCTTCGCGGTCTGCCTTTTATTTATCAGGGACAGGAGCTTGGAATGGAAAATGTTCCTTTCTCATCCATTGATGAGGTAGATGATATTTCCTCTCTGGATCAATACAAAGTTGCTCTGGATGCAGGCTGTACAGAGGAAGAGGCATTAAATTCCATTCGCCGTTTCAGCCGTGACAATGCCCGTACCCCCATGCAGTGGACTTCTGAGGAAAATGCAGGTTTTACCACAGGAACCCCATGGCTCAAACCCAATCCCAATTATGTCTCCATAAATGCTTCCAGTCAGCTCGATGATCCTGACTCTGTACGAAGCTTTTACAAGAAACTGATTGCCCTGCGCAAGAACCCGGAATACAAAGAAACGATTGTTTACGGTTCTTTGGAACCAGTATGGGAAGACCGGCACAATCTGATGGCATATTACCGCAAAGGTGATAAAACCCTGCTTGTCGCGGGTAATTATCAGCGTGAAGTGCAGTCCGTCACACTGCCGTCACCATACCGCAGAGTTCTCCTCAATAACTATCCGGATATTGAGACAGAAGATACAGTTATCACCCTTTATGGATATCAGGTATTGATTCTGGAGATGTAAAGCTTCCCTTTCACTCGTGCTGTTTCACATTTCCCTAGATAAGCCACGTTAATTACTTCACTGTTTCGCTGAGAATGTTTTTTCGAGAGTGCAATCGTAAAAACGCAGGCGTAGCGGGCTACGCTGAGGCTTTTACGATTGTGCTATCGGGAAAACAGACCAGCGAAACATGCTGTTAATTAACATGGCTTATACTAGTATAAGCCACGATAAATACCTTATTGTTTCGCCGGTTATACCAGTGTTTTATCGTAGCTTATACCAGCAATATCTTCTCCGCATGAAACAGTTCCACCTCTTTTTCCTGATGCGTGGAAAACAACAGAGTACGGTCTCTTCGATATTTCAAAATAAAAGAAATAACCTGATTCCTGGTAGTTTCATCAAGACCGGTGAGAGGTTCATCCATCACGATCACATCTGAATCTGCCAGCATAGCCCTTGCAATCGCTGCTCTTCTCTTCATACCACCGCTGAACTCTCCGGTTTTCTGATCAAGAGATGCTTCCGGCAAAATTTCTTTCAGGATTTCCCTGATTTTTTCCGGATTCTGCGGTTTTCTTTGTACCACTTCCACATTTTCTGCGGCAGTCAGAAATTCAAACAGCCGGTTTTCCTGAAAAACTGCGGAAAACCTTTTTCCGGAAAAACCTTCCACCGTCCCGCTGTCTGCTTTTACAATGCCAAGCAGAATATGCAGCAATGTTGTTTTGCCGCACCCGGAAGGCCCCATCAGCGCATATACATTACCTTCTTCCAGAAAAAGATTCAGCTTTCTAAGAACAATATGTTCTTCATAACATTTTGAAAGATTTATGATCTTCACTTTGTCTCTTCCCCTTTCAGAGTTTTTCCGCCAAACAACCTGAGAATCCTCAGAAATCCTTTTTCAAACAGCATGCTTAACAAAATAATCACAAGCGTCCAGGCAAACAGGCTGTCTGTATTGAGATAAATCTTCGCCATATAAAGCCGTTCTCCGATGGAATGTCTCGGAATGCCGATGATTTCTGCCGCGACTCCGGATTTCCATCCCATTCCAAGTGCGACCCGTGCTCCGCTCATCAGGAAAGGCAGAAATGCCGGCCTGTAAATATAGAGAAATTTTTTCCATAAACTCATCCCGAAAACACGGGACATTTCCAGCATCCCTGGATCCACATATTCCAGTCCCTGCCCCATGTTCACATAAATAATCGGAAATACCATAAGAAAAACAATAAAGAGCGACAGTTTTTCCGAACCTGCCAGTATCAGAAGCAACACTACAAAAGATGCCACCGGAACAGACTTGGCAAGCTGAACTACAGGATCCAGAAGAAGTTTCAGCCATTTTACACGAAAAGTAATTCCAGCCATCGCTACAGCGCTTCCAAATGCCGCCAGAAATCCTGCCATAATTCTCAAAGCAGAATTTCCAATGGAAATCCAGAATTCCATTCCGTGCATCTGTTCCCATAGTGAGCGCAGCATGTCTGCCGGTCCCACGAATACCAGAGAATCTTTCATAATCACTGAAACTATCTGCCATACACAAAGCCAGAAAAAAATCGCTACTGTTTTTTTACCTGTGTCTTTCTTATTTTTCATAAACATCTCCCGCTGCTGTTCAAATCAGTATTTTTTCTGAAATCCCGGTACCTTTCCAACTTATTCTTTCCGGAAATTTCCCTGTTGATCATTCAGAAAAGGAGGGGCATGATCTGTCCCTCCTGCATTCTGCTTAACCATATTTTTCTGTCTGTTAATCTTCTGTTTCTGTATAATAGAAATCATCGCCCGGAAGACTTCCTCCAATGGATTCCGGATTCTGTTCCATCAGAACTTCCAGATACCCGCCAAGAGCAGTTTTCATTTCTTCACCGTCCAGATATTTCAGATTACATTTCGGAATTGCCGCTTCTGCGATTGGTGCTTTTTCCACAATACCGGCTGCTGCTACCAGCTCTGCTGTCTTTGCCGTATCTTCCTCAGCGAACTCAATGGAATCTTCATGCTCATCCAGAAATTCCTCGATTACTTCCGGATTTGCATCAATATAATCTTTCTTCGCAATAGTTACACCTGTTACCAGAGTACCTTTACCGGTTTTGTCCCATTCCCGGGTCAGGTCACAGACTTCTTTCAGATTTTCGTTCTGCTTGCAGGCTGCAGTTGCAAATGGCTGCGGAAGAATTCCGATTGCGCTTTCATCCTGTGCCAGAACAGAAACCACTTCTGTAGCCTCAGATTTAAATTCCACTGTCACATCATCCTGCGAAATCCCGTTCGCTTCCAGCAAATAATTCAGCACATATTCCGGTGTCTGACCTTTACCTGTAGAGTAAATGGCTTTTCCCTTCAGGTCTGCCACACCGGCAATACTTTCATCCGCTGTTACGATATACAGAACACCGAGAGTATTCACATCAATAACCTGAACTTTTCCCTCCGTCTTGTTATACAGAATACTTGCAATGTTTGCCGGAACCAGTGCAATATCAAGATCTCCGGATGTAAATCCGGCAGATACTTCATCAGCTGCTGCCATCATCTCAAAAGTAAACTGCACATCCTCGTCGTCCTCTGTTTCTGCTTCATTCATAAAACTTACAAGCCCCATAGATGTTGGTCCCTTCAGAGAACCTACACGCGCAGTATCCTGTGCCAGCGCAGTAACCGATGTTCCTGCAAGCATGGAAACAGACATTGCGACAGCGGCAAAAAGCATCATTTTTTTCTTCATAAGCAATACCTTCCTTTTCTGAATTGTGTAAATAATTCTGATTACTTACTGATTTATTCTATTATAGCATTGCGCCAAAATGGTTACAACCGAAACTTTACCGAAATCAAACACTTACACAAATCACACATGAATCTGTCTGCTTAGCTGTATGGATTACTCCTTTGTATCAACTACTCCTTCGAATTAATTACAAGAATATGACTTTTGATCAATGCGGGTCTTAATGCATTGTAAATAATTGCAACCAGAATGACTGATACAATCGCATTGATCAGCGTGGCAACTGCACTCATTTTTGCCAGAGCCTCTGCAAGTTTCTGCGGCTGTCCCAGAATAAACTGTTTGTAAAAATATCCAACAATCGGATCTGCAATTACATTAAAAGCAAGTCCTGCTATGGAAGCAATCAGGCTCCATTTAAAGACATATTTTCTGTCTGTACTCTCATTGATTTTTGCAATTTTGTGAGCAACAAGTCCTGTGATCAGTCCGATGCAAAGTTTTAAAACAAATGTTTTCGGCGCTACCGTAATATACACCGGATCCATAAGGTCCGCAATCGTCATGCCCACGGCACCGGCAAGCCCTCCATACCATCCGCCAAGCAGCAGCGCTCCCAATACACAGAACGCATTTCCAATATGTAAGGAAGTCGCATCTCCGCCAGGTACCGGAATCTTAATCTGTAAAAATGTAAAAGCAACATAGCATAAAGCAGCCAGAAGAGCTGTCTGTGCAAGTTTTGAAATAGTACTGTTTTGAGTATTCATAATAATTTTCCTCTCTCTCTCAATAATGCCGTTATCATACGCGAGAACTGTCCTTTTTACAATACACAATTTAAATTATTTTTAACAGTCCAGTTTATCTATCTATTTTATACATCCCTGTTTGTTTATCTATTTTATGCAATCCCGTTTATTTATCTATTTTACAACCCGGTTTGTTCATCTATTTTATACAATCCCGTTTATTTATCCTTGCGGTAGTTTCACAAAACAGTTATAGTATAACTACATAAAAACACCGCTCAAAATATCAGAACCATCATTTCTAAGGATGCGTCCCCGCTCTTCATTCTGATATTTCCTATTAACAGCCATAAAAGGAGTTTCCAATGATAAAAACTGTTATTTTTGATATCGATAATACATTATATAGCTATGACACAGCTCACATTTATGGAATGGAAGCGCTTGTCCGATATTGCCAGGACGCCTTTCACCTGCCGCAGGACTCCATTCTTCGTTGTTATGACCGTGCACAAAACATTATGATGCAGCGCATCGGAACAGATACTGCAGCCATTCACAGCCGGATGCTGCGCTTTCAGTGCATGACCGAATTACTCTCTCAGCCGCTCTTTCCTCATGTGGAAAATATGTATCACACCTACTGGGATACCCTCATCGACCATTCCCAGCCATCTCCAGGCATTCTCAGGCTCTGCTCGGAGTTAAAGAAAAGACAGATCCGCATTGGTATCGGAACTGACATGACAGCTTCTATTCAATATGAAAAGATTAAAAAACTGGGTTTTGTACCGTATATTGATTTTATTGTCACAAGCCAGGAAGCCGGTGTCGAAAAACCGCATTCTCATTTTTTTGAACTCTGTGTGGAAAAATCAGAATGTAAACCGGAAGAATGTGCTTTTATCGGAGATAACCTGATCAAAGATGTAAAAGGAGCCAGTGATTGTGGACTTCTCGGAATCTGGTACAGCCAGGAAAAAACTCCCAATAAAGAAATAAACAATCCAACCATCATTTCCTATGGTGATCTGGAACATTTCTTTCAGATATGTAAACTTGTCGAGTGAACATTGTTCTCCTCTATAAAATGATAATCTGATATAAAAAGGGGCTATGTTTTTTCACAGCCCCCTCCGCCTGCAGCGGATTGCTTTAGCAATATAATTCCTCTCCGCCGCAGTGCGATTCCGCCCCGGAGGGCTTTTTTATTCCATTATATAATCTGTTTTCTCAAAGGGTATTTCAAAGGTACCGCAGGCTTCCGCAAAACTATCAGCCCCTCTCGGTCCGTACAAAGGAACACAGGCAAAATCCTGACATGTAAAGAATCCAAGAACGGCCTGCGTTATCGTAATATGATATTTCTCCGCAATTTTGATCATCTGGTCTTTTACTTTTTCATTTTCCTCCGTATAATATTCCGATTCCCGCACAGCTTCCTCTCCAAGCGCGATCCATTTGTTAAAAGCACCGCTGCAAAGTCCCATATATGGCATAGCAAGATTCCTGGGATTTTCTCTGTGATAGGCAAGCATTTCCTGGTCCATCAGAACAAGTGTATCATCTGCCGCCGGGCGTTTGTGCATACTTCCCACATTATAATACATTTCATTTGCCGCAAAACCACGGTATCCCATTTTTCTGCAGTATGCATCCGCTTCTTTCATTCTCTCAGTGGTCCAGTTGGAACATCCATAGTATCTGATTTTTCCTGCTTTCACAAAGCTCTCCATGGTATCGATCAACTCTTCCACGGTTCTTGTCCGGTCATCTCTGTGATAAAAATAAAGATCGATCCAGTCTGTCTGCAGGGCTTTCAAAGAAAGATTCAGATCATATTCCATCTCCTCTTTTGACAGACGGCTTTTATGAAGATCAATGTCTTTTGCACGCATATCCGGATGACCGCCTTTCGTTACAAGCACAATTTCATTTCGTTTATTGCTTCTGGAAAGCCACTCTCCCAATACTCTTTCACTTCTTCCAACTTCTGTGGGAACCCAGTCGGAATATACTCTCGCAGTATCGTAAAGATTCCCCCCAAGATCAAAAAATGCATCAAATACTTCATCCGCATTTTTCCCTTCCCATTTCAGCCCGGCATTTACACAGCCGCACCCCATAGATGATACTGACAAATCGGTTTCCGGAATTCTGATTCTTTTCATGTTTTCTGTTTCCTCCTGAAGTATTTTCTATATTCCAAAGCGTGTTTAAAAATTGCTTTCTGTTATATGTATATGTTTTAGAGTGTGTTTGAATTTTCAAACACGCTCTAATCCTTAAACGATTATTTTCTCTGCCTTTTCATCAATGAAACTACACGATGCCCAAACATTTCTCTTTTCTTATATTTTAACCGTTCTTCGTGTGAATTACCAGAGCATGTTTGAAAATGCAAAGCATGTTTTACATGCACAAAAAGAATCCTGAAAAGCAGGATTCACCATCTGCGGTGGATTACTTTAGCAATATAATTCCTCTCCGCCACAGTACGATCCTACCCGGAGGACTTTTTGCATCATAGGAAAATACAATACACCTTCCTTTTTAACAAAAAAAATAACAGCTGTCTCCAGCTGTTTTCTTTCCTTGCATCTTCAAAACTACA
>CAMBAL010000076.1 GCA_945864225.1 uncultured Blautia sp.
ATATTTTGAAGAATATCCTCTTTAAGATCAGCCATCTCTCCTGATAGAAGATTTCTCTGTTCCGGCTTCTCTTTCAGATGATAAACTTTCTTCACTTTTTTTTGATCAATAACCACGATATGATCACCAATCGTCAGTGCTTCCTCAATACTGTGCGTGATAAAAAGCACTCCACAGTCATTCTTTTTGTGAATATCCAGAAGCGCCTGCTGCATACTGCTTCTGGTAAAATAATCCAGTGCTGCAAATGGCTCATCCATCAGAAGAAACTCCGGTGAAACAGCCAGGGCTCTCGCAATTGCCGTACGCTGTCCCATACCGCCGGACAATTGTGATGGCAGCGCATGTTCAAATCCGGACAGACCTGTCAGGGCAATCAGTTCTCTGATTTTCTCTTCTCTGATTTCCTTTTTTTTCAATCCGAAGACAATATTTTTCCACACAGTAAGCCATGGCATCAGACGCGGTTCCTGAAATACAATAGCTGTTTTTGACTTCTCCGGATAAGTAACCGTACCCTGAAAATCCTGATCCAGCCCACCAATAATCCGAAGAAGCGTTGTCTTTCCGCACCCGCTTTTTCCCAAAATTACCGTTATGGCATGATGGGGAACTGTCAGGTTAAAATCTTTCAGAACCTCCAGACGCTGTCCTTCCACCAGAAACGATTTTTCTATCTTTTGAAGCTGAATATCATGACCCATTTTTCTCACCGCCTACACAAACTTTACGGATAAATACAGAAAACAGCTTATCACAGACGCAGCCGATAATCCCGATCAGGAAAATACCGATCAGGACTTTATCTGACCGCGACATCTGCTGTGCAAACACGATCATATGGCCCAGTCCTGATGCTGCCGCAAACATTTCCGCGCCAATCAGCGCCCGCCAGCTATATCCCAATCCGATACGCATTCCAACCAGAATATCTTCTTTCGCATAAGGCAGGCTGATACGAAAAAACAGCTTCCATCTGGAAAATCCCATTGATTTTCCCACCTCAATCAGTCGCCTGTCACATTCCACAAATCCCTTGCTGATATTCATTGTCATTGGAAAAAAGGAGGCAAGGACAATGATGATCAGCTTGGAAGTTTCTCCAAGACCAAACCATAAAATCAGCAAAGAGATCATGGAAAGCGGCGGAACATTCCGCAGAAAATTACTGACATGCTTCAGATATGCCGCATGTCCGGGCAGGTATGCAGATAGCATTCCCATAAAAAAAGCCAGTGCGAATGATATAAAAAATCCGGTCAAAACACGCTTAAAGCTTACCAGAATCGCCTCAAAAATCTCGCCTTTCTGCAGCATTTTCAAAAAAGTGGCTCCCACTTTCCATGGTGTGGGAAGCAAATATGTATTCCAGATTTCCAGCACTGAAACCACCCACCACAGAATGAAAAGCAGAATAATCACATACCATGGTTTCAGGAATTGATGAATTTTCTTAATCACAGTGTGTACCTCACAATTGTTTTAAAGACCGCTTATTCCTTAAATATATAATTCGAATATGCAGTCTTCGCAGTAACACCTTCAATACGACCGATTTTTCCTGAAAAAGCACTGATGATATCCTGCGGTGCATCCACTGCAATACTGATGATATTGATTCCCTTCTGGCGGTAAGGAATCCCCATTCTTCCTACAATGTATTCCGAATACTCATGAATTACCGCATTCATTTTTTCTACGGAATCCGGCTTTTCCAGAATAATTCCAATGACTGCAACTCTTGTTTCCATTGCTGTTTCCTCCATTAGACAACAAATACGTATCTCTTTTAATAAATAAATCGTTATTTTCTGCACAAAAACAACAAATTCATCTCTTATTTTTTGTACAAGAAAGAATCCTGCCCGGAGGGCTTTTTTATATTACAGGAAAATGCGGAGCACTTTAATATAAAAAAAATCCTCCCGCTCCAAATGCAGAAGGATTCATACACAAACAAAACCCAGGCAGCTGCCTGAATCATGCAATCGGCTTTGTGATGAGGAAATCCTTGTCATTCAGAACGATTCATCTATTTTCTTTTCAAATTTCATCGATATGTTTATTATATCAGATAATTTCCGGGATATCCAGTAAAAATTGAAAATTCCCGATGTTTCCTTTTCCTATGTGTTACTTCACACTGTTCATGATCACACATATGGTACAGGCACTCCCGCATACATTTTCATAACCCCAAAAAGGAAGGCGTTTTATGGGCAGAAAGCAAACCCGGATCATCTGCAAGAATGTTTTCAAAAGCGGCGGAAACACTCCTTCCAAAGAATCCTTTACACAACTGTGGCTCTCTCTGATTCCTCTGTCAGAAAAAAACAAACATATAAAACAACCAGCTTGTCCCAGGGAGAAACCGCATGACTGACCCCTCCCTTCATCAAACAGCAGCCATCTACTGCCGCTTATCGGAAGAAGACCGGAACAAATCGTCCGAAACCAGCGACAGCGAAAGTATTCAGAATCAGAAATCCATGCTGGTTAGCTTTGCCCATGAGCAGGGCTGGGCGATCTATGATATCTACAGCGATGACGATTATACCGGTTCCGACCGGAAACGTCCGGAATTCAACCGCCTGCTGAAAGATGCGGAAAATAGGAAATTTGACATCATTCTCTGCAAAACCCAGTCCCGTTTTACCCGCGAACTGGAGCTGGTAGAAAAATACATTCACGGATTATTTCCGCTGTGGGGAATCCGTTTTATCAGTATTGTTGACCATGCAGACACCTCCAACAAAGGAAACAAAAAATCCCGGCAGATCAACGGTTTGGTCAACGAATGGTATCTGGAAGATATGTCGGACAACATCCGGAGCGTCCTGACCGACAAGAGAAAAAAAGGACAGCATATCGGAGCTTTTGCCCTGTATGGCTACCAAAAAGATCCGGACCGGAAAGGGCATCTTCTCATTGATGAAGAAGCTGCTTCTGTAGTACGTGAGGTCTTTACTCTGTTTTCGCAGGGATACGGAAAAACAGCCATCGCACGGCTTCTGAATGAGCGTCACATCCCGAATCCGACCGAATACAAACGACTGCATGGTCTTCACTACTGGCAGCCCCGAACCCCAAACAGTACCTTGTGGAAATACTCTGCCATCGCTCATATGCTTCAGAATGAAATGTATATCGGCAATATGGTACAGGGAAAATACGGGAGCATTTCTTACAAAACCAAGCAGAACAGACCACGTCCCCAAAGTGAGTGGTACCGTGTCAAAAACACCCACGAACCGATTATAGACCAGAATCTCTGGAACCAGGTACAAAGCCTTCTCCGCAAGCGAACCAAACCCTTTTCCAACGGAAAAACCGGTCTGTTTGCCGGAAAAGTCCGGTGTGCATACTGTGGATATATCATGCGCTCTTCCCAAAGCCACAACAGATATTACCTGCAGTGTCCCAATCATCATATAGCAAAAGAGTCCTGTACCGGTGCTTTTATTTCCGTGGAAATTTTAAAGCAGACAGTGATCACAGAATTCAATCAATTCGCCAGAGAATATCTTGATAAAAATGAATTAGCCGCACAACTATCCTCCATTAAACAGCTATACACCCCCGATATTTCCAGACAAAAAAAACAGCTGGAAACCAATATTTCCATGTACCTAAATAAAATATCTGAGTACCAGACAGCCCTTCAGAATTTATATCTGGACAAAGTCAGAGGTATTATTACAGAAAGCGAATTCTTATCATTTTCCCATGATTTTTCCGATGATAAAAATCGCCTGGAAATACTTCTCTCCGATACCCGAAACGCCTTATCTGGGCTGCAGATAAATGAAAAAACAGAGGAGCCGGCAAAGAACTCTTCCCTTCACAAATTGGAACCATACACACAATTCAAAGACCTGAATCGGGAACTCATCGAAGCAACAATTGACTATATAGAAGTAGAAAGACGTATCTCCGGTACAGAGAAAATCCCCATCACGATTCACTGGAATTTTTGACATGAAATAAGTTGTTCTTTTCCTTTCGCCCCAGAGCAGAAAGCGCGTTCCACTTATGATAATATCCTCCGGGTAGTCCGGGATATTCCGGAAATCGCAGACCCCATCCGCTTTCTCCGCGCCCGGGAAGTCGTCCATTTCCAGCGCTTCGGGGAAGCTCTCAGAAGTGTCCAGGAACAGCTGGATTCCAAAAACTTTTATGCTTTCAATCCGAGCTTTGATGTACCATGCATGGAAACCTGCAAAGACTGCAAAGATTGTGAAAATTGCAAATAAACGCAGATACTGCCGGACAGGTGAATGATCACCGCTCCGGCAGTATTCTTATGTAACCAGATTGTCGTTCAAACCATGCGCCTGAATCCTGCCATGCCAGGAAAATTGCGTCCAAAATACTCTGTACAAAATTCCCGGTTAACCCAGCAGTGCAACGGCAACGTCATTCACATTCGTGCCTGTCGGTCCTGTGATAATCAGGCCTCCCGCTGCTCCCAGAGCGGTATAGGCATCGTTATTGGACAAAACAGTGAAGACATCCAGATTCTTCTCTTTGAGACGATCCAGGGTATCTCCGTCTACATAACCACCGGCCGCATCTGTTGGCCCATCTGTTCCGTCACTTCCCACGGAAAATACACAGGCATTGGGAATCCCTGCAATTCCCGGTGCCGCGGCAAGAGCCAGTTCCTGATTTCTTCCGCCTTTTCCCTTTCCGGTAAGATGCACTACTGTCTCCCCTCCTGCAATATAACAAAGACGTTTCCCATCCTTTGCATGGGTACGAAGGATACTTGCCAGCATACTTCCTGCCTCTCTCGCCTCGCAGCAGAGTTCATCGGTCAGAAGAACAGGTTCATATCCAAGTGCTGACGCAGCTTTTCCTGCAGCTTCACACAGTTCACGAACACTTCCTGTAATCTGCGTAGTCACATTGGCGAGCTCCTTGGGTGTTTCCTCCTGCATCAGTGCCTGCGCTTTTTTCGACAGATTCAGGTGATATTTTTCGATAATTGCATCTGCCTGCTGACAGGTAGAAGTATCCGGATATGCCGGACCTGATGCGATCATATCCAGCGGATCTCCCAGAATATCGCTGAGCACAATGGCATTTACCCTGGCAGGCATGCACGCCAGGGCAAAACGGCCGCCCTTTACACCGGACAGACGCTTGCGTATAGTGTTCATTTCTACAATATCCGCACCGCATGCCAGAAGCTGTCTGGTAATATCCTGCAGTTCCTCTCCCGGAATCAGCGGCTTCTCAAACAATGCGCTTCCACCGCCGGAAAGCAGAAACAAAACCGTATCTTTTTCTGTCAGACCGCTGACTTTTTCCAGTGCTTTTTCTGTTGCAAAAAAGCTGTTTTCATCCGGAACCGGATGTCCGGCTTCCCGGCACTCCACTCCCGGAATCTCTCCTTTTACATGATCATACTTGGTGATGACAATTCCATCATCCACCTGTCCCAATACACGCACAGCTGCTGCAGCCATCTGCCATGCAGCCTTTCCTGCTGCCACAAGAACCGTACGACCGCCGCAGCCCTGGAAATTTTCCAGGGCTTTCTCAACGGCACGGTCCGGCATCACTGCACCCAGGGATTCCCGGATGATCTGATCTGCTTTCTCTCTCAAACTCTTTTTCATTCTGCATATTCCCTTCCTCGTGTTCCTCTCATTTCATGTTATCCTTATCCAGCACTTTACCAAAACTCTTCGTCTTCTTTACTATACACCTCTGTACAGTTCTTCTCAAGCTACGTTTACAATAAAATCCGGAAAAAGCTTGCATCCTACTATTATTCGTTTATAATGAATAGAAAGCCATCTTTCGGTCATCATATCCACACAGGAGACAAATTACCATGGAAAACTTAATTGTTCTCGGTACTGGCAATGCCCAGGCCATTCACTGTTATAACACCTGCTTCGCTATGAAAAACGGCGAAGAATATTTTCTCACTGATGCCGGCGGCGGCAACGGTATTCTTCTGGCTCTGGAAAAACAGAACATTCCGCTGGAAAAGATTCATCACATTTTTGTTACGCATGCCCACAACGACCATATTCTCGGTATGGTCTGGATGATCCGTATGATTGCAACCAGCATGAACAAATCCAAATACGAAGGCAATCTGCATATTTACTGCCATTATGAGCTGGTAGATACGATCCAGACTCTTTCCCGTCTGACTATTGGCAAAAAATTCACTGACCATTTTGGTTCCCGGATTTTATTCCATACAGTGGAAAACGGCGGGCAGAAAGAAATCCTCCAAGACCGCTTCACCTTTTTTGATATCGGTTCTGCCAAAGAAAAACAGTTCGGTTATCAGATTCAGATGCAAAATGGGATCAAACTGGCTTTCCCGGGCGATGAACCTTATCGGGAAGCTCTGCATCCCTATGTGCAGGGAGCTGACTGGCTGCTCCATGAAGCATTCTGCCTGTATGATCAGCGTGATATTTTCAAGCCATACGAAAAGCATCACAGTACCGTCATGGATGCCTGCAAACTTGCAGAAGAATTAAATATCCCCAATCTCGTTCTGTGGCATACAGAGGACAAGGACATTGCCCACAGAAAAGAAAAATACACCGCAGAAGGACGGGAATTCTATCACGGAAACCTGCTGGTTCCGAATGATGGAGAAGTTCTTTCTTTTGAATAAAAGGAAAGCTCTCCAGTACTGCAAACTTACCGTACTACCTGCTGAATCTCTCAGTTTTTTTATATTACCCGAAATTTTTTCCACTTCCCGGATTTCTGCCGCCGGAAGAATAGTACCGCCCGAATGATCCAGTCACAGACCATCGCAATCGCAATACCAATGACACCCATTTGCAGTGCGATTCCTAAAATACAGGACAGTAACAGGCGCACTGCAACCGTGGATATGACAGAGACATACAATAACGAAGAACTCTGATTTCCATATAATCCCCTTTCCGGATTTCATTTTTCTTCCTTTCTCAAAAAACCATAGGTTTCTTCATCCTGAAAACATTGTCTCAGATTATTTTTTAATTCATTCAGAAAATCTTCATTGACATCTTTAAACTTCATATGCTCATAAAGCGGTGATTTCGTAAAACTGTTGATATCATTCACACTGCCAAGCATCTCTTCCATGATCGACAGGACAGTATCCGCATCTTTTTCCAGCGTTGCAATTTCCAGCTGGCTGGCAGCTTCATGATATCTGCCCATGTCAAAGCACCTTGCAGCTTCCGACTGCTTGTCTGCAAACAGATGTGCTTTTTCAAAATTATTTTCCTGCAATGCCAGAAGATACAATCCCTGCAGGGTAGCATTTATCATCTGATAATCTGCAAACAACAGTTCTTCGTATACCTGATAAGCCTTCCTGATCTGATTTGCTGCACTGTAGATCTGTGCCTGTTTCCTTTTTCTCTCCGGATTTTGTTCAGAAAAAAATCTCAGACATTCTTCTGCTTTTTCATATTCATTTTTTCTCAGGTAAAAACTAAACAGGGAATCAGCACTCCTCTGACGTACCGTCTCATCCCGGCTTTCCAGTGCCCTCTGATACCAGGCACAGATGATCGGATCATATATTTCCTCATCCTGTACTTCCTTCATCATTCTTCTGGCATCGAATATGACCGCGATCTGCCATATGAGCATCTCACAGTTCGGATATCTTTCTATAATCTGTCTTGCCCAGCAAAATGCTTCTTCAAAAGACTGTTCTTTTAGCCTTCTGTCAGCCTCGTCAACAATATCTTTTATTTCCTTTTCCGTCAATTCTTCAGAAAAAGATAACAATTCATCCGTCGTAATACCCAGAAGTCTCGCAATCGGTGCCAGCATCATAATGTCCGGCATGGAATTTCCATTTTCCCATTTATTTACTGCCGGTGCAGACACACCAAGCCGTGCTGCCATTTCTTCCTGCGTCAGGTTTTTCTTTTTTCGGTATTTTCGAATCACTTGCCCTAATTCCATATCCAATCCTCCTCTTTGGTCGCATTGGCCTTTGCTAAAACTAGTATAACCCGCGATAAATAACCTTATGTTTCGCCGGTCTGCTTTCCCGATAGCACAGTTGTAAAAGCCTCAGCGTAGCCCGCTACGCCTGCGTTTTTGCAACTGCACTCTCGAAAAAGCATCCTCACCGAAACAATAAGGTATTTATCGTGGCTTATACTAGCATACCAGAATTAAGATTATTCCACAATTGAATAACCATTAAATAATCTTCAAAAAAATTAACTGATACTCATACTCTCTCCGACAACAATTCTTTCAATACTTTCCACTCCCCAATCAGCCGTTCCAGATTCCATGACGCATTTGCAGGACTTGTAGAAGGAAGTACAATCGCCGGAATCCCAATCTTTTTTTCCTGATACCTGTGATAATAATTCCCGGATGTTTTTCCGTTGCAGATCACATGTGAAATTTCCGATTCCTCCAGAATTTTTCTCAGATCCGTAGGAACCACATTTTTAATACTGCTGTCACTGGATCCTCTGATGTCGCAGCTGTAAATCGTGTCCCACATAGCAACATGATGCTTCAGAGCAAGCTCCTTCTTTTCTTCTATTGTTTTCGGAACCGGTTCCTGAAAAACTGCTGCAAGCACGGGCCAGTACCTGTTGTGCGGATGCCCGTAAAAAAACTGCTGCTCCCTTGATTTCACAGATGGAAGGCTTCCAAGTACCAGAACTCTTGACTTCTTATCGAATAATGGTCCAAAAGGATGGACAATATGTTCATATTCCATAATTTCATTTTTACCTCTCTGTTTCTATTTTTTTCTTACAAAAATAAGTTTGATAGCCGATTGCTTTCATTCGTAAACTGGATATCGGATGTTCGTCCTTCATAAAAATAACATTGAAATCCCTCTCTCCATGCATTATAATGAACACATACGGAATCTGAAAACCGTATAAATACAAAATAAAGGATGTGAACAGAATGGAAAGTTGTGATAGTCATGGTCGAAGTAGATGCATAAGAACAGAATCATCCGGAGCAGTTTCGGGAACCGGCCTTATCACAGAACCGTTCCCTTCTGTTTGTATGTTTTGGAAATTGGAGTGTTATTGTTAGTGGAAACACAATGAACAGTAACACGTAATTTGTCTGGTATCGTTTTTATCGAATCAGAATAATCTGAAATTTCCGATTTATTTTCCGGCGTTTCTGCTCTTTTCCCTGATAATTATATAACAAATTTCATAAACGACTGCAGGATCAGAAATATTCATCCCCGTATATTTTTTTGCATTAATGACACACGAATATACGATAATAAGAAAAACAAGTCAGATGTATCAGCTGCTTATTTTTCAAACACACTCTTAATCCTGCGGTTTCCAGTGGAGGAATATCATCCTGCATCTTTTTTTGGCGTGCAATTATCACTTTAGCAACAAAAAGATAAGGAGGACGTAACAATGGAAAACAAAATTCTGGAATCCAATGCTTCTTTCGAAGCAGAAAAAACGGTTTCAAAACCGGATTACAAAAACGAAATTTTAACGATCATCCGCAGCAATGCTTCGCCAAAAGTCATGTGTGCCCAGCTGGATGATTATCATGAAAATGACCTTGCAGATGTACTGCCGGTTCTTTCACCTGCCGAGCGGAGGAAACTTTACAGAATCCTGGATCTGGATATGCTCTCCGGAATGTTTGAATATACAGATGAGCAGGATGCCGGACGTTATCTGAATGAAATGGATCTGAAAAAAGCTGCTGCTGTCCTCTCCAGCATGGAAGCAGATGCTGCTGTGGAAATTCTCCGGGAACTTGACAAAAGCAAACGCGCACTTCTGATCGAGCTTCTGGATGTCCGTGTGCGCAAAGATATCGCGCTCATTGCTTCCTTTGATGAGGACGAAATCGGAAGTAAAATGACCACAAACTGCATCATTATTCAAAAAGAACTTTCCGTAAAACAGGCCATGAGCGAACTCATCCGCCAGGCATCACGCAACGACAACATCTCCACCCTTTTCGTAGTGGAAGATAATGATACATTTTATGGTACGATTGATCTCAAAGAACTGATCATCGCCAGACAGACGGATGACCTGAACGATTTGATCATGACATCCTATCCTTATGTCTACGGCCAGGAATCCATTGATGACTGTATCGAAAAACTGAAAGATTACTCAGAGAACTCCATCCCGGTTCTGGACAACAACAATCATCTTCTCGGAGTCATAACTTCCCAGAATATCATTCAGGTTGTAGATGACGAAATGGGAGAAGATTATGCACGACTTGCCGGCCTGACCGCAGAAGAAGATTTGAAAGAACCGCTGAAAGACAGTATGAAAAAGCGTCTTCCATGGCTTCTGGTTCTCCTCGGACTGGGCATGCTGGTTTCCTCTGTAGTCGGTGTTTTTGAAAAAGTCGTATCCCAGCTGACACTGATCATGTGTTTCCAGTCACTGATCCTTGATATGGCCGGAAACGTGGGAACCCAGTCCCTGGCTGTGACCATCCGTGTCCTGATGGATGAATCCCTGACCAGACGCCAGAAACTGTCCCTCGTCGGCAAAGAAATGAAGATTGGCGCAAGCAATGGAATGATTCTTGGTATCCTCTCCTTTTGTTTCATAGGCGTTTATATCTGTCTCTTCAAGGGAAAAGGACCTGCCTTTGCATTTGCCGTATCTGCCTGTATCGGGTGTTCCCTTCTGCTGGCAATGATTATTTCCAGTATTGTAGGCACCTGTATTCCTCTGTTTTTTAAGAAAATCAACATAGACCCGGCCGTGGCTTCCGGTCCCCTGATCACAACCGTCAACGACCTGGTTGCAGTCGTTTCCTACTATGGACTGAGCTGGATTCTCCTGATCCAGGTCATGGGGCTGGCGGGATAAATGTTATTGCATATCATTCATATAGGTATTGCTAGCGTAAAATTTTAGTCGGAAAATTAAAAATGGTAATAAAAGAGAACACCAC
>CAMBAL010000077.1 GCA_945864225.1 uncultured Blautia sp.
GGATTCTTTCGTAAGCAGAGCCGCTACCGAACTATCCACGCCTCCGCTCATTGCAATCAAAGCTTTTTTCATAGAATTTCTCATCTGCAGGATACTCTGCATTCCTTCCCTTTATTCCTATTGGATAAATAGGTTATATCAAATGAGAGTATATCTCTTATCTATGAAATTGTCAAGTTCCTCCTGAAGAATTGACTCCATCGCATTCTGCCTGTTATTGGAAACAGTATCAGTATTTCCTTCTGTAACAATGGGAGTTGACGGCTTCGCATGATTATCCTGCATTAATGGCATTTGGATAAATTTTCTGCAGGCGTTCATCATCAAACCGCTCATCCATCGTCTTCTGCCATCCGCTCTGTGCCTCCACTCCCTGCGTACGCTGATCACTCCGCACCAGAGCCATACAGGAAACGATCACATTACAGCACATAAAGACAATCAGGATCCATGTCAGGATTTTTCCGCATTTTACCGGAATTTTCTCAATCAGGAAAGAAAAACGGGGATACAGCAGTTTGATCCATACCACCGCTGCAATGCCCCAGAAAAAACAATACAGCAGATTGATTCTTCCTCCCAGATTAAATGGAATCTTGCTGTAATCCCAGAATACTTTTCCAAAGACGATTTCCGTAAACACACTGCAGAGATATTCGTAAGCACCTCCTAACAGAGTTCCTGCAATAAACAAAAAACTGTCCGGACGATTCCGGTACTTATAAAGAAGCAGCGTGGCGGAAGCAATCGCAAGACCCCAGACAATACTGAAAGGTCCCCACACGACGCTGCTGCGGCTCATCCAGACTCCCATCGTTGCCCTGCAGAAAATCGTTTCCGTAATATCCCCGAGAAAAGCCCCGATCACAAAGAGCCAGATGATTTTTTCAAAGCTGCATCCATACGCAAAAACATCCGGTTTTGCTTCCTCTTTTTTCGTAATATGTGCTTCCGGATAAGCTTTGCGAATACGGGCATCCACCTTCGAATAAATCTTTCTTCCAAGGGTGGAGCTGATTCCGCTCAGCCATTCATCTACCGCCTCCCACTGTTCCATCCGTCTGCTTCGGCCGGACATAATGATCAGGGTCGCCGCCATGTCAAGGCCAAGTATTGCCACAAGAATCCAGATCAGAATTATTCCCGGTAAATCCGGCATCAAATGAAAAAGCTTTATTAACAGTTCATTTCCCCATTTCATCATAAGCAGGGAAAGAACACCCCAGATTGCTGAAGCCGGCGCACAAACATAACCGTCCATATTCATCGGCAGATCTGAGTAATCCCACCATCGTTCATGATACATTTTTTCAATCAGGTGCCCTGCCGTCCATTCCAGCACCGTTGTCAGTATGACGGCATAAACAAACAGCCAGAATCCGGTCAATTCCTGACAGACGATCGTAATCAGCACCGCACCGGTTCCATAAATCACACAAAATGGCGCATTCACCAGACCTCTGTTGACAAAATGCTTTTGTTTCAGAGCTCCTGCCACGGTTTCCAGAACCCACCCAAGAAATGAGCAGACAAAAAAGAGCCACAAAATTTCATATCCGCTGTATATCATATCTTTTCTCCTTCGTGTTCATGACAAATTCACCCACAGAAAATACCATTCCTGAAAAAGAAAGGCGATTTCCTGTGGGTGATACAATCCTATTCTTCTATATGCTCACGTCCCTGTGCAATAATCGTGCGTACATGATCATCTGCAAGGGAATAAAAAATAGATTTTCCGTCTCTGCGGCTTTTCACAAGCTTATTCTGCTTCAGAATACGCAGCTGATGGGAAATGGCAGACTGTGTCATATTCAGCACATTCGCCAGGTCACAGACACAGACCTCTGCCTCAAACAGTACAAAAAGTATCCGGATTCTTGTCGAATCACCAAACACCTTAAATAATTCTGCCAGATCATATAGCTCCGTTTCCTCCGGCATGGTTTCATTGACAACTTTCAGAAGTTCTTCATGAACTTCCAGCGTATCACAGCACATCGTTTCTTTTCCATTTGTTTTTGTTATCTCTGTCAATCTGATACCTGCTTTCCTGAAATATAAAAATGAATGGATTCATACCTGCTGACTATCACAGCTTCTTTACAAACAATGTACGAATGGCATTCAGAACCGCAATGACCATAACACCTACATCCGCAAAAATCGCCACCCACATATTGGCAATTCCCAAAGCTCCGAGGATCAAACAGATTACTTTGATTCCAATTGCAAAATAAATATTTTCGTATACGATTCGAAGACATTTTCTTGCAATTCGGATTGCCTTTACGATTTTCAGCGGATCATCGTCCATCAGAACAATATCTGCTGCTTCAATTGCTGCATCCGACCCAAGAGCACCCATGGCGATGCCGATATCTGCTCTGGAAAGAACCGGCGCATCATTGATTCCGTCACCCACAAAAGCCAGTTTTTCTTTGTCACTTTTGCTGTTCAGTAATTCTTCTACCTTTGTGACTTTGTCTGCCGGCAAAAGTTCACTGTATACCATATCCACTCCAAGATCAGCAGCAACCTGCTGTGCTGCTCTGTCTGCATCTCCGGTCAGCATCACTGTCTTTTTGATACCGGATTTTTTCAGCTGCCTGATTGCTTCTTCTGAATTTGCTTTTACTGCATCCGAAATAAGAATATGTCCTGCGTAGGCTCCGTCAATAGCTACATGCACCACTGTTCCTGCCTGATGGCATTCTTTACAGGACAGATTCAGATATTCCATTAATCTGGTATTTCCAACAGCAACAGAGATCCCGTCAACTTTTGCTGTTACTCCTTTTCCGGCAAGCTCTTCCACATCCGACACACGGGATGAATCCAGATCCTTTCCATAAGCCTGTTTCAGACTTCTGCTGATCGGATGACTGGAGAAGCTTTCCGTGAGTGCGGCAAATTCCAGAATCTTTTCCTGTTCCATGGTATTATGATGAATACCGCTCACCTCAAAAATTCCCCTGGTCAGGGTTCCTGTTTTATCAAATACTACATATTTGGTTCTGGCAAGTGTCTCCAGATAATTGGAACCCTTCACCAGAATCCCGGCATGGCTGGCACCTCCGATTCCTGCAAAAAAGCTGAGAGGAATACTGATCACAAGGGCACATGGACAACTGATTACAAGAAATGTCAGGGCTCTGTAAACCCAGTCCCCCCATTGCGGAGAAGCTCCGAGGAACAGCCTTGCCAAAGGAGGCAGGACAGCCAGTGCCAGTGCGCTGCAGCAGACAGCCGGTGTATAATATCTGGCAAATTTGGAAATAAAATTCTCAGATTTTGATTTTTTGGAACTGGAATTTTCAACCAGATCGAGAATCTTCGATACTGCAGATTCGCCAAATTCTTTTGTTGTTTTGATCCGGATTACTCCGGTCATATTAATACAGCCGCTGATGACCTCGTCTCCCGGCTCTGCATCACGCGGAAGACTTTCTCCTGTCAGAGCACTTGTATTCAGAGTCGTTCTTCCCTCTGTCACAACTCCGTCAATCGGAATCTTTTCGCCAGGCTGTACCACAATCATACTTCCAATTTCTACTTCATCCGGGTCCACTTTCTCCAGATGTCCCTCTCTCTCAATATTGGCATAATCAGGGCGGATATCCATCAGTTCGCTGATATTCTTCCGGCTCTTTCCCACCGCATAACTCTGGAACAGTTCTCCGATCTGATAAAACAGCATAACCGCAACGCCTTCTTTATAATCACCAAGAAGTATCGCACCGACAGTAGCTACTGCCATCAGGAAATTCTCATCAAATACCTGTCTGTTTCGGATTCCTTTGATTGCTTTTTTCAGTATATCGTAACTGATGACGAAATACGGTATCATAAACAAACCGAATTTCAGATATCCATCAACTGGAAGCATTGAGAATACGACCACAAAAAATGCTGCCGCAATAATGCGTATCAAAACTTTTTTCTGTTTCTTATTCACAGTAACACCTTCTCTCCTGCATGGCAGGGCTTTCTATCTGGTAATGGTACAGAAAAGAATGCTCGTCAGATCATAAGGCATTCCCTGTACAGATTCTTACAGGAAGATTTCACAGTCATCCTCTACTTTTTTACAGTTTTTCAGAACTTCCTGCATAACTGTCTTGGGCTCCTGACCTTCCTCAAATTCTACAATCATTTTCAGAGTCATAAAATTCACCGTTGCATTTTTTACACCTGCTGTTTTCTTTGCTGCTTCTTCCATTTTGTTCGCGCAGTTCGCACAGTCTACCTCAATTTTGTAAGTTTTTTTCATGATTCTTGTTCTCCCTTCGTGTTTATATGAACATGTATTCATATGTTTGTTTTTATTATATCATGATTTTTTATACTGTCAATCTGTTTTCGCATTTATTGTACAAAAATTTTTATTTCATTTGTTTTCCATTTTTTCATTCATTATTTTTTTATATTACAGGAAAATGCGGAGCACTTTCCTGTAATATAAAAAAATACACGGACATATTGTTATTGTCCATTCCGTTCATAACAGCCTTTTTCCATGAGCGGAACATCTACATCTTCCAGTTGTTTTTCGTCCTTTAATTCATAAACAAAGGTATCATCCAAATGCTGTCTGATCACTTTTTTTCCTCCTGTGTCTCCTTCAAGCTCCATCAGTTCCCGGTAATATGTCTTTTTGAATATACAGGGATTGCCCGTTTTTCCTTCCTGTCCAAAGGCAGGACAGCCAATTCCTTTTCCTGAACGCAAAAACGCCCGGATCATGTTTTCTATGGTCCGGGTGGTCATCCATGGCTGATCAGAAACTGCAAACAGACAGGCATCTGCATCCTGATGCTCCCTCAGTCCGATTTGAATGGAGAAGGATATTCCTTTCTCAGGATGTGGATTTATGAGTACCTGAATTTCTTCCTCCGACGCATATTTCCGGATTTCTTCATACTGTGTCACAACAATCACCTTACATTCAAACTCCTGTGAAAGATCAGCTTTTATCTGTTTCAGACGATCCAGCGTAATCTGATACATCGGTCTTCCATCCACAGGAAACAGCAATTTATTCGATCCAAAACGTCGGCTGTTTCCTGCAGCCAGCATAATCAGTGCAATATTCATTCCTCTGCCTCCTCAATACTTCCACAGGATGCAACAATCTTTTTCTGCTCCAGTTCTTCCAGAATGTCCTCTGCCATCTCCGGGTTATCAAGAATGTCTGCTTTGTTCAGATACACCCGGTAAACACGGTCTTCCACATTCTTCAAAAGTCCGCAGATAGAGGAAGTAATCTTCACGATATCCTCCTGCGTAATGGGTGCCTCCATACTTTTTCGGAGAAATTCCGCCGTACGTTCCATCCGGTGAGCTGTCTCACGAATGGGTTTCCCAAGACAATCCAGCCCTACCACACTGATCACAACATCTGCGAATTCCGGAATGACCGGTTCCCATTCCTCAGGAACCTTGATCGGCATATGTTTTGCGCCATCTGCTTCAATGAGCATCACATTACAGAATTGCTTCAACTCCATCAATTTATTTTCCGAAAGACTGCTGATCTTACCGTTTTCCTCTCTGTGCGCAGCAACCGTGTATCCGTAT
Source organism: uncultured Blautia sp. (assembly GCA_945864225.1). Taxonomy (GTDB): domain Bacteria; phylum Bacillota; class Clostridia; order Lachnospirales; family Lachnospiraceae; genus Blautia_A. Next base: position 5,581 of record CAMBAL010000077.1, read on the forward strand.
TTTTCAAGATTTTCACGAACAGTTTCCGAAACACCATCCGGAGCAAAAGGACGATGAGGTTCATAAGCCATATGAGTCGTTGTAGAAACAATGACCGTTTTGCCCTGTTCTGTCAGTTCTTCAGTCAGCCGAAAAATCAGGCTGGTCTTTCCTCCGCCTCCTACGACAGCAATCACAGGGTATCTGTCAACATCTAACTGCAATAGTTCCAGAAAACTCTCCAGATGTTTCATCCGGGCAGCACCCCCTTAGAAATGATAATTTCCAGCACTCCGCCGGCAATACAGCGTGCCTTGTCAGATATCGTATAACAGTTTTGTTTTTCTTCCTTTCGCGGATCAATATCTGCAATTTTCATGCCCTGAAACACTTCATAACCATCATGAATGATTCCCCGAAGAACGCCTGTAAGAGAAGCAGCAACGGGAGTATTTCCGATCATGGCAATCGTCTGTCCTTTTTCCACCAGATCCGCAATGTTTGAAAGCTTCCGGATTCTGCCGGAAACCGGAGCATGTATCACCCTCTCTTTCCCGTAGCCTCCTATGATTCCCGGGATTCCGGTATTGGGAATTGCAGCACCGTTTCGAATTATTCGCCCCAGCTGATGTCCTCGTTTTGTCTCCACGACAAAATCGACATCCTTCCCTGCTTCAAATCCCGGCCCCAGCGCAATGGTCAATGGAGCCATTTCTCTTGAAGTTCCCAGATTTTTTTTGGCAAGAATCGCATCAATCACAACTGCCGGATGAAGAGCCGGAATGACAGAAGCATCTTCATCGACAAGCAATGGGATTTCTCCCTGCTCCCATATTTTTTCACATTCTTCCGTGCCTGAGATTCTCCGGCAGACAACTCCTTCTACCTCTTTTATTCCGTCATACACAGCATCGCAAAAGGCGACCTCACGTCGGATCGCACTTGGTTTTTCACATTCCAGAATCAGTATACGGTAACCACACTGATATAATTTATAAATTACTCCACTGGCCAGGTCTCCGCCGCCGCGGACAATTACCAGATTCTGCTGTCTCATACCTCTGTCCCTTCCATTTTTATGTTTCATCCTTTTTCTCAAAGTTTTCATCCATCACTTTTTCCACTGCATTGATAATATTATGATATCCGGTGCAGCGGCATAAATTACCGGACATCTGTTTTTTTATTGCTTCTCTGGACAGTTTTTCTCCTCTTTCAAGAAGAACCGTCGCAGACATTACAAAACCAGGCGTACAAAATCCACACTGAATGGCGCCTTCTTCAATAAAAGCTTCCTGAATTCTCGTTAATTCTCCGTTTTTTTCCAGCCCTTCCAGCGTTCTGATATTTTTTCCCTCTGCCCAGACAGCAAGATAAATGCAGGAATCTATAGTTTCCCCGTCAACAATGACTGTACATGCGCCGCATTCCCCGACTTCACAGCCTTTTTTTACGGATGTCAGACCCAGACGATTGCGCAGCATTTCCAGAAGAGATTCCCTCACATCCACATACTCTGCCACTTCTTTTCCATTAACGGTACATTGTACCAGCTGCATCTGCTTTTTCATGACGGATCACCTCCTGCAAGTTCTATGGTACGAATCAGCGCACGTCTGGCGATTTCTCCGCCAATCTGAAGGCGGAATTCTCTGGATGCTCTCCAGGAATCTCTCGGATGGATTTCCTCACGTACCATTTTTTCAATTGTGTCATACAGTTCTTCTCCAACAGGCATTCCCTTCAAAGCAGCCTCTGTTTTTTCACAGCGGAAAGGAACCGGAGCCGCCACACCGAACGTAATCCGGATATCTTCCAGAATTCCCTGAGAAACATCTGTTTTACTCACAACACTGCAGCTCAATGTAGCAATATCCATGGCGTTTCTCATGGAATACTTGATGTAATGCCCATAATATCCCATATATTCCCGTTCAGGGATCACAATATGCGTCAGAATCTCACCCGGCTGAAGGTCTACTCTGCCCGGTCCGAGATAAAACTGTCTGATCGGAACGGTTCTTCCTCCTTTTCCGTCAGACAGACGAAGCATAGCGTTCAGAGAGAAAAGAGTCGGCACACTGTCTGCACTCACTGCTCCATTACAGATATTTCCTCCAACCGTCCCGATATTGCGCACCTGCGGACCGCCTACCTGATCTACTGCTTCACCAAGTACAGGAATCCATCTCTGAATAACAGGATCATTCGTAATGTGAGAAAAGACGGTTCCTGCTCCAATATAAATATCCCCGGATTCCATCCGTTCGATACCTTTGATTTCCCTGATATCACGGATACATACGAGAGAAGTCCCGGCAAATTTTCCTTCACGGATCTTTATGAGTACATCACTTCCACCGGAAATAATTCTGGCATCCGGATGCTCTTTCAGAAGTTCCACTGCTTCTGCAATGGTCCCTGCATTATAGTAATTTTCGATATCATACATGAAAACTTCCTCCTCTCTACAGTAATCCGGCTTTCTGAAATCCTTCGATCAGTCTCTGCGGAGTCAGCGGAATTTCAGAAAATGCAACTCCGGTTGCATGTAGAACTGCATTTCGGATTGCCGGTGCACACGGAATAGCAGGTGGTTCTCCAAGCGCTTTGTTTCCATAAGGTCCCATCGGATCCTCCAGTTCCACAAAATCCGCCTTCAGATCCGGTGTATCCAGGGCAGTCATCAATTTATAATCCAGAAGTGTTCCGTTTAACGGTCTTCCTGTTTTTTCGTCAAGAAGAAGCTGTTCACTGAGTCCATAGCCCATTCCCATGGACATTCCTCCATGAACCTGCATCTCGGCAAGCTGCGGATTGATCAGCTTTCCGCTGTCATGCACATTGATAATATTCAGAATCCTGATCTTACCGAGCTTGATATCCACTTCCACTTCGGCAAAACAGCAGCCTGTGGCGATTGTGTTTTTTTTCACCTGCGTGGAAACCTCTGCTGTGATCGCGGAAGAATTTGTGAGACTGTAGTAACTCTCCAGTGCCACTTCCTCCAGCGAGATCACCGGTTCCTTCTCCGCATAAATATAACCGTGATCCAGAGAAAGTGTTCTTTTTTCATTTGGCAGAAGTGTTCTGGCATAATCCAGGATTTTCTGATACATCAGTTCCGCACACTGACGGACCGCAGTACCTGTCACAAAGGACTGCCTGGAAGCATAAGCACCAGTATCAAACGGTGTAACATCGGTATCCTGGAAAGACTGGATATGAATATCTTCCACATCCATATGCAGTGTTTCTGCCGCCATCTGGGAAAATACCGTATCTGCTCCCTGTCCGATTTCTGTTGCACCAAGCTGAAGCTGCATGCTTCCATCCTGATTGAGTACCAGACGGGCGCCTGCAATTTCCAGAGAGATCGGCCAAACTCCGGTTTTATAACAAAACAGAGACATTCCGACTCCTCTGCGGATAAATCCTGTCTGATTGGCATATTCCTTTCGCTTTTCATCCCAGTGAATGTAATCCGCACCTTTTTTCAGACATTCAAAAATACCATTGGTATTCGCTGCAATCGGTTTCAGATAAGCATCTTCATAATATCCCTCGATCAGATTCCTTCGCCGGAATTCCAGCGGATCCATATGAATCTCTGCGGCAATATCATCCATAAAGCATTCTATGGCAAACGCAGCCTGTGGAATTCCATAAGCTCTCATTGCACCGCCAACAGGAGTATTGGTATAAACCGTGTATGCTTCTCCCCGGATATTGGGACATGCATACTGAAGCCGCCATGCAGTCAGACCATTTGCCGCAATCGCATGACCGTGGGATGCATAGGCACCCTGATTGGAATAGGCCATCATATCTTTTGCCAGAAGGTGCCCTTCTTGATCGACACCTGCAGTCAGGTCATATTCAATGGAATGACGGGTCCGCGTATTGCAGAACGTCTCTTCTCTGCTGACATCCAGTTTTACAGGACGCCCGCCTACCTGTGTTGTCAAAAATGCATTCAAAGGCTCATAAAGAACATCCTGCTTATTGCCGAAACCTCCTCCGATGTATGGCTTAATGACCCGGATTTTTCCCCATGGGATGCCCAGAGCCTGACCGATGACCCGCCGTACAATGTGAGGAATCTGAGTGGAGGTAACTACTACAATTCTTCCCTTTTCCATATAGGCATAGGAAATGGGATTTTCAATATGACAGTGCTGAACGATCGGAGTCTTATAACTGCGTTTTACCACCGTATCTGACTGCTTCAGCCCTTCTTCTACATTTCCGATAAAATAATTGCTTCGCGCCAGAACATTATCTTTTTTGTCAAAATGAATCGGCGGGCGGCTTCCGTACATGGATTTTCTTGGATGAATCTCCACCGGGTATTCTTCATACTCTACTTTGATCAGTTTCAGCGCACGGGAGGCAGTCACTTCATCCTCTGCCACGACTGCCGCAATATCATCGCCGTAATAGCGGACTCTTCCTGTCAGAAGATTTCGGTCTGCAATATCCTGATGCGCCAGTTCCACTGACCAGGGGTGTCCGGGAGTAGGATAACAATGATCCGGTACATCTTTAAAAGTCACTACTTTTACAACCCCGTCCAGAGCTTCTGCTTCCGTTGTATCAATGGATTTCACAATCCCGTTTCCGATCTTTGCATGATAAACTTTTGCTGTCAGACATTTGTCAGGAATCAGGTCATCGGTAAATTTTGCACGTCCCGTGACCTTGTCATATGCGTCAACTCTTGGAACACTTTTTCCAACCATATACCCACCTTCTCTTTCAATATTTCGCAGTCAGAATCCCTCTCTGGTCAATAATTACATGACGGGGGCATTTCACTGCACACATCCCGCAGCTCAGACAGAGGGTTTCGTCAATCACAGCAAGATTTTCCCGGACTGTAACTGCTTCCGCCGTACAGATTTTTTTGCAGATTCCGCAGCCGATACAACTGACCGCACACTGCTTTCCCGCTTCTTTTCCCGGTTTTTTATTGGAACATTTCACTACCATGTAATTCGCACAGTCATGAATCCTGATCACCTGTCTCGGACAGACCTTCACACATTTCCCGCAGGCAATACAGATATTTTCATCGATTTCTGCCACACCAATCTCATTGATATGAACAGCATGCAGTCTGCAGGCCTCCTGGCATTTCCCGCATCCGATACATCCATACTCACATCCGGAAGATTCTTTTACACGGCATCCTCCAATACATCCC
>CAMBAL010000078.1 GCA_945864225.1 uncultured Blautia sp.
CACTGTAACCCTGTGGAATGGAGCCGGGCTGTTTTTTTGCAACAAGCTCTTTGCGGAATTTGACCAGCTTTTTGTCAACTTCCTGAGCCAGCTCCTGACAGCCTGCCAGTGCTGCGATACGAATAGGTGCAACCGGAAGAGATTTTTCGAGTAACTCTATATTCGGCATAATAATCCTCCTCAAGTAAACAAGTTATATATAGATATTTGAAATCATATATAATACATTTATAACATTCGCCCTAAATCTCGTCAAGGAATTTATTGATTTTTACATCTAAAATTGGTATGATAGTTGCTGTGAACGGAATAAACCGTAGTATATGTGGAGAATAGAATGAAAAAATATAAACATATGATTTCCAGAGTTCTGCCCGGAAGTATCGGGGAAGAACTGGAACTTGAAGCAGGAGATATCCTGCTGTCGATGAATGATACAAAGATAGAAGATGTATTTGATTACCGTTATCTTCTGAATGATGAAAACATTATCCTTCTTGTCCAGAAAGCAGATGGAGAGGTCTGGGAACTGGAGGTGGAAAAGGACTATGAGGAGGATCTGGGGCTGGAATTTGAGAACGGACTGATGGACGATTACCGTTCCTGTTCCAATCACTGTATCTTCTGTTTTATTGATCAGATGCCGCCAGGCATGAGAGAAACTCTTTATTTTAAAGATGATGATTCCCGTCTTTCTTTTTTACAGGGGAATTATGTAACACTGACTAATATGAGTGATCATGATATTGAACGAGTGATTCATTACCATCTTTCGCCGATCAATATATCTTTTCAGACCATGAATCCGCAGCTGAGATGCCAGATGCTTCACAACCGTTTTGCTGGTGATGCACTGAAAAAAGCAGACCGGCTGTATGAAGCGGGGATTACGATGAATGGGCAGATTGTTCTGTGCAGAGGAGTGAATGACGGAGAGGAATTGGAATATAGTCTTGAGAAGCTTTCTTCTTATGCACCGGTACTGGAAAGTGTTTCTGTTGTACCGGTGGGATTGACAAAATACCGGGAAGGGTTGTATCCTTTACAGGCATTTACCAGAGAAGATGCCCGCAGAGTCATCAGCCAGATTGAACGATGGCAGGATAAAATGATGGCGCAGCATGGTATCCATTTTGTCCATGCATCAGATGAGTGGTATATTCTCGCAGAAAAAGAACTTCCGTCAGAGGACTCCTATGATGGATATCTTCAGCTTGAGAATGGTGTGGGTATGCTGCGCCTGCTGGAGAACGAGGTGAAAGAAGCTCTGGAGAAAAGAACAGGGGACGACCGCCGGATTCATGTGACCATTGCCACAGGAAAGCTTGCCGGTCCGCATCTGAAACAGTTTATGGAGCAGATCCGTGAGAAGTATCCGTATGTCCGGGCCGATGTCCGGGTGATCATCAATCATTTTTTCGGTGAACAGATTACCGTATCCGGGCTGATCACCGGACAGGATCTGAAAGCGCAGTTATCAGAGATGGAACTGGGAGAACGGATTCTTCTTCCCTGTACGATGCTTCGTGACGGTGAAAATGTTTTTCTGGATGATGTGACTGTAGAAGAACTGTCCGGTGCGCTGGGCAGAGATATTGTCATTGTAAATGAAAGCGGTGAGGATCTGGTATCTGCCGTTCTGGAACCGCAGGAACATAAAATACTCAGAAGGAGACAAATGTATGAGCAAACCAGTAGTTGCCATTGTGGGCAGGCCTAATGTCGGCAAATCAACGTTGTTTAACGCTTTGGCAGGTGAAATGATTTCCATTGTAAAAGACACGCCGGGTGTGACAAGAGACAGAATTTATGCCGATGTTACGTGGCTTGATAAATCTTTTACCATGATTGATACCGGAGGCATTGAGCCTGACAGCAATGATATTATTTTATCTCAGATGAGAGAGCAGGCACAGATTGCCATTGACACGGCAGATGTGATTGTTTTTATCACAGATGTCCAGCAGGGCCTTGTTGATTCGGATTCCAAGGTGGCTGACATGCTTCGCAGAAGCGGTAAGCCGGTGGTCCTGGTTGTAAATAAAGTGGACAGTGTCCAGAAATATATGATGGATGTTTATGAGTTTTACAATCTTGGAATCGGAGAACCCTTTGCGATCTCAGCAGCGAACCGTATGGGATTGGGAGATATGCTGGATGAGGTGGTCAAGTATTTTCCCGAAAATGCAGAATCCGAGGAAGAAGATGATATTCCGAGGATTGCTGTAGTAGGTAAGCCTAATGTGGGAAAATCCTCCCTGGTCAATAAACTGCTCGGAGAGGACCGCGTGATCGTATCCGATATTGCGGGAACTACCCGTGATGCCATTGATACCAGAGTGAAATGGCAGGGAAAAGATTATATTTTTATCGATACAGCAGGACTGCGCCGTAAGGGAAAAATCAAAGAAGAAATTGAACGATACAGCGTGATCCGTACAGTGACTGCAGTGGAACGTGCGAATGTTGTTGTGATTATGATCGATGCAACAGAGGGTGTTACAGAACAGGATGCCAAAATTGCCGGTATCGCACATGAACGTGGCAAGGGTGTAATCATTGCCGTGAATAAATGGGATGCGATCGAAAAGAACGATAAAACAATCTACAAGCATACCAACCGTATCCGTGAGGTGCTTGCATATATGCCTTATGCGGAGCTTGTATTTATTTCAGCAAAAACCGGTCTTCGTATCAATCGTATGTTTGAGACGATTGATGCTGTAATAGAAAATCAGACGCTCCGTATCCAGACAGGTGTTCTCAACGAAATCCTGTCCGAAGCAGTTGCCATGCAGCAGCCGCCTTCTGATAAAGGCAAACGACTGAAAATTTATTACATGACACAGGTGGGAGTCCGTCCCCCGACATTTGTTATTTTTGTAAATGACAAAGAACTGATGCATTTTTCCTATACACGATATATTGAGAATAAAATCCGCGAGGCGTTTGGTTTCGGCGGTACGTCGCTGAAGTTCATTATCCGGGAACGCGGGGAAAAGGAAGGATTATAATGGTACGTTTTTTTTGTATGGCTATCGGTTACCTCTGCGGTCTTTTTCAGACATCCTATATCATCGGACGGATACACAAAACAGATATTCGTGAGCATGGAAGCGGAAATGCAGGTACAACCAATGCGCTGCGTACTTTTGGCAAAAAGGCCGGTGCAATGACTCTGCTCGGGGATTTACTGAAATGTATGATCGCAATCTGGATTGTCAGGGTGGTATTCGGGAAAACTTACGGGGATATTCTCCCTCTTCTGAGTCTGTATGCAGGCGCAGGATGTATTCTTGGCCATAATTTTCCGTTTTATCTGAACTTTAAAGGAGGGAAAGGCGTTGCTGCGTCTGTGGGAATGATTCTGGCGTTTGACCTGAGAATCTTTCTTCCCTGTGCAGTTGTGTTTTTTGGACTGTTTTTCTTAACACATTATGTTTCTCTGTGTTCGCTGTGCGCATATGCGTCTGCACTCCTTATGATTGTCGTACTTGGTCAGATGGGCTGTTATGGCATGGACGTTCCTCATACGATAGAAATGTACATTGTTATGGCCGCTCTTACAGGTCTGGCATTTTACCGCCACAGAGCCAATATCCAGCGTTTGCTGAATGGAACAGAAAATAAAATTTTCCTGGGAGGAAAATCCGGGAAAAAGAAAGATTAAGAGGTGATTTTATGGCAAAAATCAGTGTACTTGGAGCAGGAAGCTGGGGAACTGCATTGGCTTTTCTTCTTCATAACAATGGGCATCAGGTTCTGCTCTGGTCTGCGCTGGAAGAGGAAGTGAAGATGCTTCAGGAAAAACGGGAACATGAGACAAAGCTTCCTGGCGTCAGACTCCCGGAGGAAATTGAGATTACCACAGATCTTGAAGGTTCTCTGCAAGATCCTGATATCGCGGTTCTTGCAGTACCGTCACCGTTTACAAGAAGTACTTCCCACCGGATGTCCCCGTTTGTTCAAGACGGACAGATTATTGTGAATGTAGCGAAGGGAATTGAAGAGCATACCTTAATGACTTTGAGCGATATTATCGAGGAAGAAATCCCGAATGCGAATGTGAGTGTTCTTTCCGGCCCGAGTCATGCAGAGGAAGTTGGAAAAGGACTTCCGACTACCTGTGTGGTAAGTTCCCATGACAGGGAAACGGCAGAATATATCCAGTCTGTTTTTATGAGTCCTGTATTTCGTGTTTATACAACTCCGGATATGCTTGGCGTGGAACTTGGCGCAGCACTCAAAAATGTAATTGCACTTGCGGCAGGAACAGCAGACGGGCTGGGATACGGTGATAACACCAAGGCAGCGCTGATTACGCGCGGTATTGCAGAAATTGCAAGACTTGGCATCAAAATGGGTGCGAAACTGGAGACCTTCTGCGGACTTTCCGGTATTGGCGATCTAATCGTGACCTGTGCCAGCGTACACAGCCGTAACCGCAAGGCCGGTTATCTGATCGGTAAAGGATATACCATGCAGGAAGCAATGGATGAAGTTAAAATGGTGGTAGAGGGCGTTTATTCCGCAAAAGCAGCCAAGGGACTGGCTGAGAAATATGAAGTGGAAATGCCAATCATTGAAGAGGTAAATAAAGTATTATTTGAAGGAAAAGCTGCATCAGAAGCAGTCATCGATCTGATGCTCCGTGATAAAAAACTGGAATCTCCGGATCTGCCGTGGGAATAGCAGGAACAAATTCTATAAAGCGGAATTCTCTGCCTGAGATGGATTGCTTCAGTAACAAAACAAGCCGCGAATCAGCAAAAAAACTGTTTCGCGGCTTGTCTGCTGTTCGCGGCTTTTTCTGGCTCTGGAATTCAGTACAGTAAAAAATGTATACATCAGGAATGTTTAAAATTTGATGTCCCGGAGATCCTCCGGGATGCTGGCACTTCTGAAATTCTGGTTGAGAGTATCCAGAATCGCCATATCTTCTTCTTCAATGGAAAAATCGAAAATCTGACTATTACTGATGATACGGGAAGGATGTACAGACTTGGGAATTACGGAAATCCCCTTCTGGACAGCCCACCGAAGTCCGATCTGAGCAGGCGTGCGTGCATATTTGGTGCCAAGAACACACAGGACATCATGATCAAGGTAGGCGCCTCGTGCAAGAGGAGCATAGGCCTGTACCTGAATGCCATTTGCCTGACAGTAGTCAATCAGCTCTTTATTATAAAAAAGAGGGTGGCATTCAATCTGGTTGACAGCAGGTACGATTCCGGAAATTTTTTTCAGTTCTTCCAGATGCCGGATTTCAAAATTGCTGACGCCAATGGAAAGGGCACGACCGGATTCCTGAATTTCTTCCAGTTCCTTCCAGGTACTCAGATAGCATCCGGGAACCGGCCAGTGAATCAGATACAGATCCACATAATCAAGGTGAAGGCGCTCCAGGCTCCGTTCGAAAGCCCCCTTCACATCTCCGAGCCTCTGGGCGGTATTCCAGATTTTTGTTGTTATGAAAAGATCCTTACGCGGAATTCCGCAGGATGCAATACCGCGTCCTACATCTTCTTCATTTTTGTAAACAGAAGCTGTATCAATAAGACGATAACCGGCTTCAACAGCTGATTGGATTGCAGATTCAGCTTCGCCGGCTCCGGTTGCCTTATACATTCCAAGCCCAAGGAGGGGCATTTCTCTGTCTGTGTTTAAAAAAATAGAGTTTTTCAAATTCGTTCCTCCTCTTAAAACATTGTTTTGGAATTGAGGATATCAGGCTTATACGGACTTTCCAGCTGATATCATCCAATATCTGTACATTATACCATGAAATTATGAAAGAAGAACATCATTTATATTAAAAATTTGCTACAGAATGACATTTATTATTGAGAATGAAAGAACAGTACCCTGTATTTCCTCGGGAAGATAATTGATACCGAATATTGTTAAAAACTAAACGAACAGGTTATTTCTTTAGCAATTTAAAGGAAAAAAAGACGAAGATTATGGAATTCTACATAAAATAATTGGTGTTTTTTTATGATAATTACCTTGATAATCCAAGGGAAAAGATGTATAATGAGATAAATTGATAAAATATTGTCATTAATCATCGATTTATAAAAGATAAACCGTGAAAAGAAAGGAGAGATTCCAATGCATCTGATTAAAGACGAAAATGGAAATCTTGTTCAGCATGGACATGAACATACTCATGAACATACACATACAGACGGTGTAACTCACAGCCATTCCCATTCCCATCATGCAGGCCAGGAAGAAATGCACGACCATACACATGGCGATACATCTTGTAGTGACCATCAGCATTGCGGCTCCTGCAGCGGCGGTGACTGCAAGAACGAAACAGTTGCTCTTCTCACCTATATGCTTCAGCATAACGAGCATCATGCGGCTGAACTTGACCAGATGGCTGACAACCTGAATAAAATGGGCATGACTGCTGCATCAAAAACAATCAAAGAAGCGGTGGCTGATTTCCAGAAGGGTAATATGCGTCTTGGTCTTGCGCTTACTCTGGTAAAAGAAGAACTGAAATAATTCGATTGAAAAATAGGAGGCGACACAAATGTGTCTTGCAACTGTATATAAAGAAAGCGACAATTCCGTGATTTTCAAAAATGTCAGCAGAATTGATGTGGATGGCGAAAAAGTAATCCTTCGCGATATTATGGGCGATGAAAGAACAGTAGAAGGCAGAATCCTTATGGTGGATCTTGCTAACAGCATTGTGAAACTCTGCTGCGAATGATTGCGGGGCAAGTGAAGTATGGCAGCAGTGAAACTGACAGACATCATGAAAAAAAGACAGCTTCTTTCTTTTGAGCTCTTTCCGCCGAAGACAGAGAAAGGCATGTCTAATCTTTCGGGTACAATCGAACATCTCCGTGAATTTCATCCGGATTATATTTCTGTTACATACGGAGCAGGAGGTGGCAATGTCGGCGCCAACCGTGAAGTGTGCCGCATGATCCAAAAGGCGGAAATGGTTCCAGTTACTCATTTCACAGTGATCAGAAATACAAAAGAAGGAATCAAAGAACAGCTGAAAGCTTATCTTGATGAAGGAATCGATCATATCCTTGCGCTTCGGGGCGATTTTCCGCGTGGGGAAAATTCAACAGGCGGCGATTTTAAATATGCAACAGATCTTGTCCGGTTTATTCGAAACGAATTTGGAGACCGTTTTGAAATTGCTGTAGCCGGTTCTCCGGAAGGGCATATCGCATGCCGCAGCCTGGAGGCAGATATCGCAGTTTTGAGGCAGAAACAGGACAATGGCGCGGATTACATTATGACTCAGCTTTGCTGGAATATGGAACAGTTCAAGTACTGGCTGGATGCAATCCGTAAAGCCGGTATTACAATGCCTGTCGATGTCGGCATTATGCCTGTTCTCGATCAGGCAGCTACTATCAATATGGCACTTTCCCGAAATGGATGTGTGATGGAACGGGAACTTTCCAGAATCATTTCCAAATACTGGATCTTTCCGAATCCGTTTGATAAGGAACCTTTTGACGACGCGCTGGAACAGAAAAAAGCTGATTTCAAGAAAGCTGGTATGGAATACACAATCAGGCAGATTGATAAATATCGTTCTCTTGGTGTAGATGGAATTCATTTGTATGCACTGAACAAATGGAAAGATGTTACAGAAATCATCAATGCATGCGGTATGTGTACGCGTGTCTGATTGATTTTCAGACCGCCTGTGATGGCGAAAACATCCAGCCGGTCAATATATTGATTTAGGAGGTGCCCGTTTTATGGCACATGTAATTGCAGTCGCCGGAAAAGGCGGCGTAGGTAAGACAACATTATGCGGAATGCTGATCCGTTATCTCTGTGAACAGGGTAAGGGACCGATTCTTGCGGTAGATGCCGATGCCAATTCCAACCTGAACGAAGTTCTCGGAGTAAAGGTGGAAACAACTCTTGGAGATGTACGGGAAGAAATCGCCCGCGCAGAAATGGCTTCCGAAAATCCGATTCCTGCAGGGATGAGTAAAGCGGATTATGCAGAACTTCGTTTTGAAGATGCCATTGTTGAAGATGATGATTTCGACCTTCTCGTTATGGGACGTACACAGGGCAAAGGATGCTACTGTTACGTTAATGGACTCCTTCAGGCACAGCTTGCAAAATATCAGAACAGTTATCCGTATTTTGTAGTAGATAATGAAGCTGGTATGGAACATATCAGCCGTGGGGTTCTTCCTTCCATGCAGACCGCAATACTGGTAAGCGATTGTTCCAGAAGAGGCATTCAGGCAGTCGGCAGAATCGCGGAACTGATCAAAGAATGTGATATGCGTCCGAAGCAGGTCGGACTGATCGTCAACAGAGCTCCAAAAGGAGAACTGAACGACGGAATTAAAGAAGAAATTGAGATTCAGGGACTTCATCTTCTTGGCGTTGTTCCGCAGGATGAAACTGTATATGAATATGACTGTGAGGGAAAACCGACATCTTCCCTTCCGGATGACAATCCTGTGAAACAGGCACTTCGTGAGATCGTTGCCAAACTCGAACTATAAAAAAGGCTGCACTCCCTTGGCGTTTTCACGGCAGGGGATGTTTAGCGCAAAGGAATATTTGGATTTCTGTATTTTTTTACCTGTAAATAACCCATGGGAGGGGATGGGTTCCTTCCGGTGGGATTATTATAAAATTTTAAGAAAGACATTCGTGCATAGTATTTATGCACAAAATTAAAGGAGGTCTATAATGAGTGAATTCAAATTAACTACAGTGGAAGAATTTGAAGCTGCCACTAACCGACTGTTAGAGACTGGTGCCAAAGTAGGTGCTGACTCCTGGCAGATGAGAGTTAAAAATCAAACTCCACACTGTAAATTTGGTGAGTCCGGTGTCTGCTGCCGTATCTGTTCCATGGGTCCGTGCCGTATCACACCGAAAGCACCGAGAGGAATCTGCGGATGTGATGTTCATGGTATCGTAGGAAGAAACTATCTTCGTTTTACAGCAGGTGGTGCAGCAACCCATTCTGATCATGGACGCGAAATCGCACACACACTTCATGAGGCATCACCGGATGGCAACTACAAAGTAAAAGATCCAGAGAAGCTTCTTCGCCTTGCTGCAGAATTCGGTGTAGAGACAGAAGGAAGAGATATCTATGATATCGCACACGAAGTATCTGAAGTTGGTCTTATGGAATATGGTAAACCATTTGGTTATCAGGTATTTACCAAACGTGCTCCGGAACATACTCAGGAAATCTGGAAGAGAGAAGAAATTCTTCCGCGCGCAATCGACCGTGAGGTTTCCTGTGCAATGCATATGACTCATATGGGTTGTTCTTCCAAACCGGAAGCTCTGATTCGTCAGTCTTTAAGAAATGGTCTTTCTGATGGATGGGGCGGTTCCATGATGGGTACCGAATTCTCTGATGTCCTTTTTGGAACTCCGAAGGAAGTCGAGACAGAAGCCAACCTTGGCGTAATGGTAGAAGAAAACGTAAACATCGTTGTTCATGGACATGATCCGAGCCTTTCTGAGATGATCTGCGAATATGCAGACAGCAAGGAAATGATCGACTATGCAAAATCCATGGGTGCACAGGGAATTACCGTATCTGGTGTATGCTGTACTTCCAACGAAGTAGCAATGCGTCGTGGTATCCCGATGGCAGGTAACTTCCTGCAGCAGGAAAACGTTGTACTGACCGGTGCCTGCGAAGCAATCGTAGTAGACGTTCAGTGTATTTTCCCGGCATTGGGACCTCTGTCTAAGTGCTTCCATACCAAATTTATCACAACTTCTCCGATTGCTCAGATGCCGGATTCTGAATTTATCAGATTCAATGCAAAGACAGCAGGAGAAAATGCGAAGCTTATTGTTAAAACAGCAATTGAAAACTTCAAGAACAGAAATAAAGATCTGGTATACATCCCACAGCTGAAACAGAAAGCAGTTGTTGGTTTCTCCGTAGAGCAGATTGAAAAGAAACTTGACGGTGTAACAAACAGCCATGTTGATGTAACAGGTACCATGATGCCTCTCGTTGACTGTGTAAAATCCGGTGTACTCCGCGGTGCAGTTGCAATGGTTGGATGCAACAACCCGAAGGTTCGTCCTGACGCAGCTCACATCGAACTGATGAAGAAACTGATCGCAAACGATATCATTCTGGTAGTTTCCGGATGTTCCGCACAGGCTGCTGCAAAAGCAGGTCTTATGGACAAGAGAGCAAAAGAACTCTGCGGTGCAGGTCTGAAACGTGTCTGCGAACTGGCTGACATTCCTCCTGTATTACATATGGGCTCCTGTGTTGATATCAGCCGTATGATGGTACTTGCAGCAAGAATCGCAAAAGATTCCGGCTGGAATATCTCCCAGATTCCGTTAGTAGGATGTGCACCTGAGTGGATGTCTGAAAAAGCGGTTTCCATTGGTAACTATGTAGTAGCAACCGGTATCGATACATACCTTGGTGTTGAACCGTATGCATATGGTTCTTCCGAAGTTGACGGCCTTCTCAAAGGCGGCGTAAGAGACTGGGTAGAAGCTGCTTATACTGTAGAACATGATATCGACAAACTTGGCGATATGATGATTGAAAGAATCGAAGAAAAGAGAACTGCATTAGG
>CAMBAL010000079.1 GCA_945864225.1 uncultured Blautia sp.
TTCTCCGGAAAGACTGTTTTCGTAATCTTCCGGTGTCATCCTCCATATCTGAATTCCATCTCCGAATTTCTGCCACAGTCTGTCCGCAATTCCGATTCCATCCGGATCAATATCCCCGCTGTAATAGATTCTGACACCTGAAGCAAGAATCATTCTGATCAGTTCCAGTGACACAGCACGAAGCTGACCTGAGGTACACAACAGTGTCAGATTCTCTTCTTTGGCATTGTTAAGCAGGTAGGTGAAAACCATCTCGTTTTCCACCACATATACACAGTCTCCCACGGCCTGCACGCCGGTAATTCCCTTTAAATTCTCCATTGTGATCACATATGGTTCCTTCAATGTGCAGAATGCGTCATAAGCCGGATGCCAGCCATCTTTCCTCTTCATTCTCAGCCCGTAAGCATGCAGCATACTGGACACGTTATCCGGCACAATTCCGGCACCCTGAAGCAGCTCCCGCCACTGATGCGCGTTCTCCGGCAATTCCGCCTTTTTCCAGTAGCAGACTGCATGAACCAGAAGTTGTCCGGCCGCAGTACCACGGTCAAAATAATGGGGATTTCCTGATATTTCGGCGGCAAACACAGCCAGCGGATATTCGCTTTCCGTTTCCTTTGCAAGCTCCAGTTTCATAAGTGCGTTTCCCACATTCCGTGCCAGATTCTCCGCCTGCACCGGGTCTTTCCCGTATTCTCTGAGCAGTATCTGATACCCGTATTTTTTTGCGGAAATCACTTCCTGCATCCATAATGAAACTGTTGATTTACTGCCTGCCAGTTCCATAAAACAGTCACAGATTCCTTCCAGATACTCTCTTTTCTTTTTCTGCTGCTCCTGTTTTTGTCCCTGATTAGTGGAAAGTGTTTCTCCAAAATATTCTTCCAGTACGGTTTTCAGATCCACCGGTGCAAACCGCGTTTTCTGTAATCCCTGCTCAAATTCTATAACAGAAAACCGGATATCTTTTTCATAAAATACTTTCCCGACCACACCGCCAATGGCACGGCGTTCTTCCTCTGTTGTCTCCCTCAGGATAATCCTTCCTGCTGCTTTTCCATAGGATTTCCACTTCTTTCGGAGTTCCAGCAAACATCTCCGATACGCTTTCTGGCTCTTAAAATAACCGGCACATTCTTTATTATTGCACATCCAATATCCTCTCATGTCCGTTCCATGTATATCGAATCACGGAAACTGTCTGTGAATTCTGAGGCCGGAACAGTTCTGCGATCCGAAGCCCCTTCACCGTCTCAAAGCAGCCCCAGAGAGCCTGGGAATTCATGATATAATCGAAATCAAGCTTATGAACAAGCTCAAACATACTGCTGATATTTTTATCATCCACACCAGCAAACGCCTCGTCCAGCGCGATCATGCGCGGATGGTCTTTATTTTCCGCTTTTTTATACTGGGCATTGACTGCCGCAAAAAGAGGAACATACATGGCCATCGCCTTTTCTCCTCCGCTGAAACGGTTAAACGCCGCATTGGTCAGAGGCTTTCTCGGTTCTTCACCCCGTTTGAAATACATCTGAAATTCAAACCACCTGCGGTAGTCCAGAGCATCCCGCACCAGTTCCATGTAGTTGATCACGCCGCCGTCTTCTTCCAGTTTCAGCTTTTCTGTACGGATCTTGCTCCTGAAATGTCCCGCAACTTTTTCAATATCTTCCATCGTCAGAAGCGCACGGTCCCGGAGCAGGATCTGCTCCAGTTCCACTGTATCCAGCTCAGCGTCATTCTCCGCCTTCCGCGGTTTCCAGTCCAGCGAAAAGCTTAAGCCCATGGAGGTATCCATTTCCTTCATAAGCTGCGACATGTCCAGAACCCACTTCCTGCTCTCTGCGATCCTGTCCGTCAGCTGCTGGCTGATGGTTCTGGACAAAATATCCTCAAACAGTTCCCTGTCTTTTTTCTGTATCAGCAGCTCGGTTTCATCAATAGAGGATTTTAATATTCCGTAAAACTCCTCCAGATATACTTTTTTGCCATTCCATACAGATACCACGCGTACACGCTTTCGTGTCACACCGGCATTTTCTCCGGCTCCCGGAATCTCATCCACTGCCCCGAAACATTCCTCCAGCGCCGTTCCATAGCTTGTAAGACTGCCGTTATGGCGCTGATATACCTGATACAGAGACTGAAGCATGTCTGACGGTTCCCTGTTCCTGTCACTTTCCCGGAGCATTCTCACAGCTTCTCCGGCACATTCATGCAGTGTACGGCTTTCCCTGTCAATGACAAGCTTCAGGGAAAGTTCCTCCTCAAAGTATTTCCTCAGACAGGTTTCTTCCGCAATTGCCTGCTGCAGGTGTTCCTTCTGTTCCGGTATGGAATCCAGCAGATTTTTCAGCATCACATCCAGACGCACAAGAGAATTATTAATCTCACTGCATTCCGCGTTCATTCTGTCCAGTTCTTCTCGAATCTGCTTCAGGCGGTTCGCCTTTTCTACA
Organism: uncultured Blautia sp.; assembly: GCA_945864225.1. GTDB lineage: Bacteria > Bacillota > Clostridia > Lachnospirales > Lachnospiraceae > Blautia_A. The sequence continues at coordinate 2,466 of CAMBAL010000079.1, forward strand.
ATTTCCGGCCGGCTCAGATACTCCTCATACTGCCTGATCCGGATATCACACTCTTTGATTTTTGTACTGTAATTCCGTTTTTCCACAAAGGCATCGTCCAGCGCCTGTTCATCCCGTGCGATCTGTTCCTCTTTATCCAGACAGTTTACCCGTTCTGCTCTTAGCTGAAGCAATTCCGTGCGCACTTCCTGCCAGATGCTCCGGTATTCCTCGATTGCATCGCTGACTTCTTCATATGCCTCTTCCGTTCTTCCGTATGGAAAAGACCTGCACCTCTGGAGCATTACCTGATATTTCTGATTCTTCTGCTGTGCCAGTCTCTGCTCCTGTGCTTCTTTATTTTTATACTCTTCACTGATCCGCAGGAGTTTCAGATTACAGTCTTTTTCCCTGTCCAGGGCTGCGTTGATCTCTGCGAATCCCGGCAGTTTCTGATACTCCGCCTGAAGCTTTTCCAGTCGTTCCTGTATCTGTGTGATTTCCTGTTCCACCGCTGAAACAGCTGCCGAAAGCTCACGGATTTTCTCCTCAAGCTCCTGTATTTTCTGTTCTTTTTTCTTCTTTCTCGCCAGAAGGCCGACAAACTCTGCCTCACCGGTTTTACGGGCTTTTCCGGCAAGAATCCCCTGTCGGAAACGTCCGTCTTTTCCAAAAGAAACACCCTGTCCGGCTCCCTCTTCATAAAGATTGCTCAGAATCCGCGCAGCCGTTTCCTTCAGCCTGTCATCCAGTTCTTCACTTAAAACCAGTCCGGAAAAACCGGAGGTTCCTTCTTTTTCCACGTACAGAACACAATCCAGAAACTCCGGACATTCCTCACGGATCCTGCCAAAATCGTCAGGAGATACTACCAGTGCGTCCAGAATTCCCATTTTCTGAAGCTGAGCTTCTATTTCTGCACAGTCAGCCCCGCTCAGTTCGCCGGAAAACTCCACCGTCTTATAAAACGGTACCGCCGTGATGCCTGCATTCTGAAGGGCTGTTCTGGTTTGTTCTGCATTTTCGTCCCGCTCCGGCTCCAGCTCCTCCTGGTTCTGAACGAGCACAAGCTCTTTTTCCGCCTGTTCCAGTGCCTCTCTGCGGATTTTCCGTTCATACTCCCGGTCACTCTTTGCATCCGTCAGTTTCTGACGCTGGCGCTCATAATCCGCACGGAAAATCTCCTGCACAGTTCCTGCATCCGCAGCCGACTGATACCGGCGGATCATCTGCTCTGCTTCCTTCAGAACCTCCTCACGGGGACTCCACTCTTCAGAGCTTTTTTCCAGTTCATAAACATCTGTGATCCACTGGTCGACTGCATCCGCAGCCTGTTCTCTGGCTGCGTCAAGCCTTTGCTCTTCTTCTGCTTTCTGCCGTCCCAGCTCTTCCAGCTCTCTGGCTGCCTCATCATATTGTTTTGCAAGCTCTTCGTACTGGCGTATCGCCTTTTTGCACTCCTCAATGAGATTTTTCAACATGTCCAGGTTTTTCACAATTTCATCAGTCTTGTCACATTCCTCTGCTGCCATCACCCGCATCGCCTTCTCGTGCTGATCCCACTGCAGGACTTCCTGCTGCTGCTCCAGCTCCTGCTTCTCTTCCAGCAGTTTCTCCTGCCTTTGCTCCAGACGGTCCTGAAGGTTTTTCAGCTGCTGCTCACCCTGCCAGATCCGCTCTTTGCATTCCTGGATTTTATTGTTCCACCGGTTCTCGTCTTCCAGTGCCTGTTCTTTTTCCTTCCTTGCAGCTTCCAGCTTGCGGTCCATTTCCTCCAGATCGGTATCCAGCAATCCATTGCGCTCGGTCTCTGCCAGCTTCTTTTTCTCTGCCAGTTCCTCCAGGCGCTGCTGGGCGGACTTCCGGTCAAGCTCTATCTGCTGCTTCTCCTGTTCTTTTGCATCAAGCCTGTGCTGTGCGGTCTCCACTTCCTGCTTTTTCGCAAGGTATCCCTGGGCTTTTTTCGCAAGCATATACTGATTGTAGCGTGTATACTCATTCCGTATGATCTTCACATCTGCAAAGGCGCGTTTCAGCATATCCAGACTGTCCTGAATTTCGTCCATTTTTTCCATGGCATCAACCATGGCACGCAGATCCTCGTCCGTCAGGGTCTGCAGAGAATCATTGAGGATTTCATAGACCTTTGTAGGCTTGAATTCCTTGGAAAGCTTCGGCGCACGGACTTTCACAAGCAGTCGGATAAACTGTTCATACTGCTCCGCTTTTCGGAAGCCGAAAATATACTGATTGACATGTTTTTTGTACTCACTCTGACTGTCCGTGAAAAAATTGTTCTCTCCCAGCTTCGCCTTCATTTCCCGTTTGTCATAAGGGATCCTGGTGGAGCCGACTTCTTTGTACAGCCACAGATCATAGCCGATCCTTTGGCCGTCCAGAATAATAAATCCCCAGAAATCCATGGGTTTTCCGCGTTTTGCCCGCTGCCCGATTCCTATGGTGCGGTATTCGCCGGTCTCCTCTTTTAGAAATTCAAGGAAAAGATAGCCTGTTGCCTCATCCTTTCCTTCTTCGCCTAAAAAGTAATATTCCATTCTTCTGTCACTGGAACCAAAAGGATCCAGACGGCTCGGGGTTCGGTCTCCATCCAGCACAAAAGGAATAAAGCTCTGGGTGGTAATCGATTTTCCGGATCCGTTCTGTCCGCGAAGGAGAAGCTTTCCATCCACAAATTCAAAATCTTCTTCGTCATACAGCCAGAAATTCACGAACCCGATCCTGTTCATTTTCCAACGATCCATCATTCCTCTGTTCCTCCCTTAAAGTCATCCGGATAATACCCCGCAGCCCTTCCGGCAGACGGCAGCACGGTAATCCGGTCATCATCGCACCGGATCATCAGCCAGTTTTTCATATATCCTATAATCGTACCCAGCAGCTTCTCTTCATCCATTTCACGAAATTCCTTGCTCCATGCACTTTTCCATGCGGTTCTGCATTCGGAAACAAGATCCGCAAATTCTTTCTTCGTCAGGTAAATGCATTCATTTTCCTGCTTTTTCAGTTTTCCTGCAGCCAGCTTTTCCTGGATTTTTGCGCACACCAGAAGCACTGCCTCCGGAAGCATGGCATCCCTGGGATGCACAGTTCCATAACAGTCATCCGCATCCAGTGTCAAAAATGCGGTATTTCTGTAAATATCCAGATTTCCGCCCAGATTTTCATTCAGGTATCTGGCAACCCACTGGCGCTGGTTTTTCAGATACAGCGCATCCGCATCATCGTTTCCTTCCCAATAAAAGGACGGGCATACGGCAAGCTGCCTGTACACACGGTTAATACGCATGGTTCCTCTGTCCTGCTGGAATTCCTCAAAATCTGTTTTTTCAAAATCCTCCCATGACTCATACCGGGAAATGTCCGTTGGAAAACTGGTTGCAAAATACTTGGAATAGCCCGTGTTTTCATACAGAACTTCCTGTCCGGCCTCCATGCCGAAGGCCTCACTGCTGCCCTCGTATACCCGCAGCATCTGCAGTTTTTCCATATACTGCAGCACACGCACCAGGGATTTTCTCTGGGTAAAGGAAGTCCAGTCAATGGTCATACAGGCTTTCAGCTGTGTCTCAACATAGTCGATCAGTTCAGACAAAAGAAACTGCTCCTGCTCCTCTTTATCCTCCAGATACATCAGAACCGCGCACAAAATACAGTAATCCCTGATATCTGTAAATTCCTGGATTCCCATAAACGGTTCCGCATGTGCCGGACGCTTCTCCAGCTTTAACAGATTTTCCGTATGAATCAGCTTCCAGCCCAGCTGCTCCCTGACAAATCTCTGAAAATTGGGGATATCCCTCTTCACTTTATAATAGGTTTCTTTCTCTCTGTCCTTACAGATCCAGAAATTTTCAAACAGTGTTCTGACTTCGTTCATCGTTGTTTAAACTCCAATATATATGCAGGCATGGTCAGCAGTCCGTCTTCGCATTTTAATACACAGTTACCCTTTTTCCGGATCAGCCGGTATTCCTGCCCATACTCTGTCCTGCCTGTCTTCTGTGAATTCATATTTGCCTGTGTGATCCACTGCAGAAATGTATTTCTTGTGGTTTCCGAGATGACTTCTTCTATTTCGGAAAAGATGATCCGGTTATTCTTAATGTATCGCATCTCGATTTCTTTCTGCGCTCTGGCATTGCGCAGATAACTTTCTCTCTGCATCATTTTTTCCAGAGACTTATCTGCAAATCCCCGCCTGTCCTTTTTCTCCCGGTAGGTCCTCGTATGGGGCTTCAATAAAAATGCCGCGGGGTCCTCCTCGTATACGCTGCTGTTGATTGCGTCTTCTTCCCGCGGTTCATTTGTCTTGAAATGCTGTATATTCTGTATTCCGAAAACATGCGCTGACAGCCGGTGAGCTTCCTCCAGGTCCCCGCATTTCAAAAACAGTTCCATGAACTTCCGGTAATCATCCTTCCTGCTGATTCCCCAGTTCTGAATCTGCACGATCAGCGCCGCATTCTGAATAATGCTCCGGATGACATCGTTTGTAATTTTCAGGACTTTTTTGCACTCGCACTCGTGACCCTGGGAATCAATAAACCAGTTTTTCAGGGAATCCCATTTGCCCATGACGTTTTCACGTATACCCGGCTCCGCATTTCCATGAATCTCCAGAAGAGCATGGGGAATATCCAGTTCGCTCTGTACCACCTTCTCCAGAATACTGTTTTCCATGGCAGGCATAATCCTCACCAGAATCTGCTCGATCCGTCTGGAATGGTGCTGCAGTTCCTGTATAAACTCATTCAGATACTTGATAAATTTATCCTTGTGGATCACAAATTCCACGGATTTCATCAGATGATCTGTTTTTGTCGAATAAAAGTCTCTCAGATAATCCTGATAATTCTGATTCAGACGCTTAAAATCTTCCTGAAGCATGCTCCACCACTCATTGACCGTTTTCAGCTCTGCATACTCCATGCTCTCTGCGTCCTCCAGGCTTTTTTCCAGACGCACAAAAAAGTTCGTGGACAGATTTCCCGATTCCAGAAAAATATTCTCCAGCCGTACCGTCAGACGCTCGATTTCAACCGCATATTCAGACATGGTATACCGGTACTGTTTGTTTTTGTAATCGGCTATGGTATAAACTCTCCCCGGATCCTGAATCGGGGTAAGATTTTTCCATTTCACCAGCGCCTCCAGATCCGGCTCCAGCTGCTCCATGGTATAACCGGCAAAGGCCTCGTCCTGCTTTATAAGCCGGAAAATATCCTCTTTATACAATTGAAAATGCATCTTCTCATATTCCCGGTAAAAACACCGCATGATCTTACGATAGATGTGTGCATTCGGGACAGACAGATAGGAGGTCTCGTGAATGGGGTCGAAGTGTTCCATTTGGTACAGGTTCCTTTCTTTTTCCTGATGAGTTCAGGCATTGTAGTAGGCGTAACAGGTAATTGGTTCATGCTGAACTTTGGTTTCATCCTGGTGAGTCAGAATATAGTAATCAAAATCAATGAATTTCATAGTCCGCTAACAATTGTATTATTATAGCGCTTTCATTATATAGCATACATAACCGAGCGTCAAAATAAAATTGTATTATTAACATCCGAAACATTTTGTTATCGTGATTTACAGCATAACCGTTACGCTAATGAAATGTGATTAGTTGTTTTTCGCTTTTTCCTTAAATTATCACTGCCTGCAATAAAACTGTTCTTTCATCCAATGTTTAAAATGGTAACTGTCATCTTCTGTTAGGCCACTTATAAATGATTTTTAGCGCAAAATGGCAAAATTTCTGCGTAGAAAAAATACTTATGCCAATGCTGGTATAAGCACAAGATTTCTGATTGTTAGTCCAGCGGCAATAACTTCTTTGCCGTAAGCCGTTGGAAAGTATTTGTAAGTTCCTTTCACCCGTTCAATGATCCCATGGAGACGGAGACGCTTGAATATTCTGGACATGGCAGACGAATTAATATCACCCAGATACTGGCGAATGTCTTTTCCCTGCATACCAAAGGTCATGTATTCGCCCCGGCTGATTACTTCCAGCACCTGGAGATCACGTTCTGCAAAGAAATTGAAACCACGGTAGGAACGGTCACTTTCCATAACCGGACTGGTTACTTTTGTAAGATTGCTGTTTCCATTGCTGTGGTCATCAAACGATGAGACAAATTCCAGATACCGATAGTTGGCTGCTTTCATGATTGTAAATAACTGGTAAAGGCTGTAAATGCTCTTTTTGAGAGGGGCTTTCTGTTCAGTAGAACTGCCATCCCGGTGTTCCACCTGTCGTTTTACCCGGAAAGTTCCGATATCATTACAGGTGCTTTCTATCCGTAAGACATGGCCGAACTTATCATACATTTTAATTGATACATCACCCATATGGTGTTTGATCCTCGTTCCGAGAATCCGCTGGTTATAGTTGGTTCCGACTTCCTTCTTACAGTTATAGGTAATGCGCTGTCCAAGAAAAGTGGCAATGTTATCCGGTTTTACGGTAAAGATTGCTGTCCTGACAATCTCATCATAAAGAGGGGCCAGGTCCTCCGGATGTTTGAACATGATATCTGTTGCACACTCGATCTGCTGAACCGTCCAGGTGTAACTGAGGCCAAGGCTGTCGGCTACAGGACAGTAGCGTCTGGCAAGGACATCAAAGACTTTGTGGAGGTCTTCCGGATTGATCCTGTCGGAGAGCTTCTGTGCAGTCTCAATATCAGAGATTTCAAGAAATGCATTATCATGCATACGGTAAGCAATATCCTTTTTCTGCAGCTTATGAGCGAGAAGATTGTGTCCATTCATATAGAATTGCATAGGTAATTGCGAAACGAGTTCGCAATCCTGATTAAAAATGAGGTAGAAAGCCTGCTATGCAGAATTTCTAAGATGAAAACAGCTGACAAGAAGAAGTCATTTTGGGTTTTTCTGAAAAATGGGCGCACTGATAGAAGGAATATTCTGAACGGTGGTAAGACCTATTATAAAAATCTTATTTAAGCAACCAAAGGTTTCAGGCTTCTCAGATATTCATGCTTGTGGATTTTATCTGCAACTATCACGGTAATTAACTGAGTGATTCCGGCAAGCAGCAGATCGGCGTGAATAGTTTTTTCGTTTTGGGTTTTCCGACCGGCAACACAAAAACTGTCTTTGAAGTGGTTGATGGATTTCTCCACATTCACACGTATCTTGTAAGTGGAGTCCCATTCTTCGGTGCCACGGATTGTTCCAGGGTAAGCGCGGAGATTTTGTTCCGGATACACGTAGATCATTCTTCCACAGGAAGAAGGGGTACAGGGATTGTCGCAGTGGCAGACACGTTTGGATTTTTTGGTTGTTTTGTCGTATTCCCATTTCATTTTAGGGCAGACGAACTTCATGGTGGGAATCCCACAGCGCAGGTGAGATTTGCTGCCTTCCCGTTTCATTAACAGGGATGGGTCATTTGGACAACAGGGAATCCCTTCTTCATTAACGCTGTAATCAACTCCTTCGATTTTGAGCTTGTTTCTCAAAGGAATGTATGCCTTTTCAAAGGAAGTTTCCTGCAATAGGTATTTGTATATTTCAATGCTGTCAAATGCTGCATCACCCAGAAAAGTTTTTGGATTGATCAGCGGATGTTTTTTGAAGAAGTCTTTTAAAACAGGAATCAGTGCTTTGGAGTCGGCAAGGGATTTATCCTCATCAGGGGAATCGGATTTCTTTTCTATGATGATGTCCGGGTGAGCTTCCAGGAACTCTTTATTGTAGAAGGTAATATCCCTGACAATGCCAAGTCCATTGGTAATGATGCCAAATTTAAAGGCATAGCAAAAATGTCCGTTAATGTACATCTGTTGGATTGCCGGATTTGCGGCCGCGTGTGAAGGCATGGAACCATAAGCAGCTTTGTAAGGGTCATAGGAATCATCAAGGTTATGGGCTTTCTTAAAGGCTTTCAGCTGTTTGATGATACGGTTGGCATATTTAGGATTATTCTCAGTTACCCATGCTTCAATACCGGAAGTATCAAACAAAGCCATGGAAGCCTTGTCAGCATCGATGCGCTGGCAGATCGGTTCGGTCAGGTCGACCAGTCTGTCGAACATCGATTGCA
>CAMBAL010000080.1 GCA_945864225.1 uncultured Blautia sp.
TATGACCCTCTGCTTGTAAGGCAGATGCTCTCCCAGCTGAGCTAAGACCCCATATAGTGATTGTACGAACTTCCTGTTCGTAAGTAGCGAGAGGGGGATTCGAACCCTCGACACCACGGGTATGAACCGTGTGCTCTAGCCAACTGAGCTATCTCGCCATATTGTTTTATAGTATGGGGCCTATAGGGCTCGAACCTATGACCCTCTGCTTGTAAGGCAGATGCTCTCCCAGCTGAGCTAAGACCCCATATTGCTTTTTGAAAAAAAATTTTTCAGATTTTCTGTTCCTCTCTTCAACTCGCTTTGCTATTATACTATTATTAAACCTGGATTGTCAACATATTTTTTTATTTTTTTGAAAAAAATGACACAATTGTTTTCTGTTCCTTCCAGTTACCGCGATACAGGTAAAATCATGCCATACAATTAAGCAGAATGATTTCATAACTATTGCGGAGCGGAAGATTTTCATCATCCCGCCCCGCTGATTACAGTCCAAAAGAATCTTAACAGAAAGAGTTCTCTGTTTTTATCAGATAACAGCTTCCCGCCTGTGTCTTATTTAAAATATTCCACACCGGATTCAAAAATCTTAATATCCTGCTGTCCATAAATATTGACAGCAACACCATTGTCACGGCGCTCGCTGTGAGCCATCTTACCAAGAACTCTTCCGTCCGGGCTGGTGATACCCTCAATCGCCATATGGGAACCGTTAACATTCCACTCTTCGTTATTTACATCCAGTTCTCCGTCTGCAGTCACATACTGTGTCGCAATCTGTCCGTTTGCCCAGAGTTTTGCAATCCACTCAGCACTTGCTACAAAACGGCCCTCACCGTGGGAAGCCGGATTACAGTAAACACCGCCAAGCTCTGCGCCCTGCAGCCATGGAGACTTGTTGCTGACTACTTTTGTATAAACCATCTTGGAGATATGACGTCCGATGGTATTGTAGGTCAGTGTCGGGGAATCTGCTTTCTGTCCGCAGATTTCACCGTAAGGAACCAGTCCCAGCTTAATAAGAGCCTGGAAGCCGTTACAGATACCGAGAGCAAGACCGTCACGTTCATTGAGAAGCTTCATAACCGCCTCTTTAATCTTTGCATTCTGGAATGCAGTTGCAAAGAATTTCGCAGATCCATCCGGTTCATCACCTGCGGAAAATCCGCCAGGGAACATGATAATCTGAGCCTGATTGATAGCACGTTCAAAAATCTCAACAGAATCATGAATATCTTCTGCGGTCAGATTCTTGAATACCTTTACCTCTACCTCTGCACCGGCGCGCTCAAATGCACGGGTACTGTCATACTCACAGTTGGTTCCCGGGAATACCGGAATAAATACGCGAGGTCTGGCTACTTTATGTTTGCATACATATACGCTGTCTGCTTTGTAAACATCTTTGCCCATCACAGCCTGACCGTTCTCACCGTCTTTGCCTGCAATGAATGCAGCTGTCGGGCCGTCTGATGCACCATCTGCAAAAGCAGTTCCGCCATTTTCACCGGATTCGGTCTTAAATACGCGCTCCAGCGTACCTTTCCATGCTTTTTCCGCTTCTCCGAGAGTAATCTCAGTATTTCCGTAGGAGAATCTGCCGTTGTCCGTTACTTCACCGATCAGAGTATAAGTAATGGAAAGTTCACCCACTTTTCCGTCCGGAATTTCCAGAACCAGATCACCGAAGCCCGGTGCAAAGAAGTCTCTTGGATCAAGATTATGCTCAATCTTCACACCCATGCCATTACCGAATGCCATTTTTGCAACAGCTGCTGCAATACCGTGGCGGTCCAGAGCATATGCGGAAAGCACCTTGCCTGCCTGCATATCATTATGAAGTTTTTCATACTGATCCATAATTCCCGCATAATCCGGAAGATCGTACTGATCCTTCGGTGCTCGCAGCCATACAAGCTTGCTTCCTGCTTTTTTGAATTCCGGAGTAATTACATCCTGAAGTTTGGCAACATCAACTGCAAAGGATACCAGCGTCGGAGGAACATCAATGTCATTAAAGGTACCGGACATACTGTCCTTTCCTCCGATAGACGGAAGGCCAAATCCCAGCTGAGCCGCATATGCACCCAGAAGTGCTGCAAAAGGCTGGCTCCAGCGTTTCGGATCTTCTGTCATACGACGGAAGTATTCCTGGAATGTGAATCGGATCTTTTTATAATCTCCGCCTGCTGCCACAATTCTCGCAACAGACTCTGTTACTGCATAAGCTGCACCATGGAACGGACTCCAGGAAGACAGATACGGATCAAAGCCATAGCTCATCATGGTTACTGTATTTGTCTTGCCGCCCTGCACCGGAACCTTGGCAACCATTGCCTGTGTTTCTGTCATCTGGTATTTTCCGCCGTGAGGCATCAGTACACTAGCTGCTCCGATGGAGCCGTCAAACATTTCCACAAGACCTTTCTGTGAGCAGACGTTCAGATCTGCAAGTGTCTCCAGCCATTTTGCTTTGACATCCGCAACATCTGGGCGTTCTTCAAACAGGTTTCCTTCTTTATTCGGAATTTCCACTTCCACGGTAGTTTCCTGATGTGCACCATTGGTATCCAGGAATGCACGGGAAATGTTTACGATTTCTTTGCCTCTCCAAACAAGGACAAGACGCGGGCTTTCTGTTACTACTGCAACCGGAATGGCTTCCAGGTTTTCTTCGTTGGCATAGCCAAGGAAGGTATCCACATCTTTCGGATCCACAACAACCGCCATACGTTCCTGCGATTCCGAAATAGCGATTTCCGTACCATCCAGTCCGGCATATTTCTTCGGAACTTTGTCAAGGTCTACGCGAAGTCCTGCTGCCAGCTCACCGATCGCAACAGAGACACCGCCTGCACCAAAGTCGTTGCATTTCTTAATAATATGGCTGACTTCTTCTCTGCGGAACATACGCTGGATCTTACGTTCGGTAGGCGCATTACCTTTCTGAACTTCTGCACCGCATACTTCAATGGATGCTTCTGTATGAACTTTGGATGAACCGGTAGCACCGCCGATACCGTCACGGCCGGTACGGCCGCCAAGGAGGATGATGATATCTCCCGGATCGGAATTCTCACGGATTACCGCACGTCTTGGTGCTGCACCGAGAACTGCACCGATCTCCATACGTTTCGCAACATAATTCGGATGATAAATTTCTTTTACATAGCCTGTGGCAAGACCAATCTGGTTTCCATAAGAACTGTAGCCGTGAGCTGCTCCTCTTACCAGTTTTTTCTGCGGAAGTTTGCCTTTCAGCGTTTCTTTTACAGAAACCGTCGGATCTGCAGCACCGGTTACACGCATTGCCTGATATACGTAAGTACGTCCGGAAAGCGGATCACGAATCGCACCGCCAAGGCAGGTTGCAGCACCACCGAATGGTTCAATTTCTGTCGGGTGGTTATGTGTTTCATTTTTGAAATTGATCAGCCATTCTTCTTCTTTGCCGTCCACATCTACCGGAACCACAATACTGCAGGCATTGATTTCATCAGATTCTTCCTGATCGGCCAGTTTGCCTTCTGCTTTCAGTTTCTTCATAGCCATCAGTGCCAGATCCATCAGGCAGACAAATTTATCATCTCTGTCTTTGTACAGAACTGTACGGTCATCCAGATACTGCTGATAAGTGTGAACGATCGGCTCTCTGTAATCCCCTTCGCCAAATTTCACATCAGTCAGTTCTGTAGAGAAGGTGGTATGACGGCAGTGATCTGACCAGTAGGTATCCAGAACACGGATTTCTGTCATGGACGGATCACGCTTTTCTTCTCCCTTAAAGTAATTCTGAATATGAAGGAAATCTTTAAAAGTCATAGCAAGATTCAGAGAATCATAAAGCTCTTTTAATTCATTTTCAGGCATATCCTGGAATCCGTCAAAAATTTTTACATCTTCCGGCTCCGGGAATACGGTAACAAGAGTTTCCGGTTTTTCAAGGCCGGTCTCACGGGAATCTACAGGGTTGATGCAGTGATGTTTGATTGCTTCAAACTCTTCATCTGAAATCTCTCCTGTAATAATATAGGTAGTTGCAGAACGGATGATCGGCTGAGCATTTTCATCCAGGAACTGTACGCACTGTACAGCGGAATCTGCTCTCTGGTCAAACTGTCCTGGAAGATATTCTACAGAGAAAACACGGGAACCTTCTGCAGCCTCAAATTTTTCCAGATACAGGTCATCTACCGGCGGCTCAGCAAATACGGTTTTGCATGCTTTTTCAAATACATCATCGGAAATATTTTCTACATCATAACGAATCAGCACTCTTACACCGGTTACTGTTTTGATCCCGAGGTAGCTGCTGACTTCATGCTTCAGTTCTTTTGCTTGAACGGCATATGCTGGTTTCTTTTCTACATAAACGCGTCTTACGTTACTCATCAGAAACTCCTTTCCATTTGTGAATAAATCCATGTTTCAATCATTATCCGGTACATCGTCCACTACATTCGCAGCAGCAAAAACTATACGGATACTGATCGTGTAAATTACGGTATTGCACTTTATTCGGATTTATCATATCATAAGATATATCATTAGTAAAATTAATATGTCTTATATTTTTCATTAGTTTATCTAATAAAAAGTAGAAATGGGGTACCTTTATGGATATCAATCTGGAACTATACAAAGTTTTTTATTACGTAGCCTCCACTCTCAGTTTTTCGGAAGCCTCCCGGCAGCTTTTTATCTCTCAGTCTGCAGTAAGCCAGTCTGTAAAAGCGCTGGAAAAAAAACTGAATCAGCCGCTCTTTGTCCGCAGTACCAAAAAAGTGGTTCTCACCCCTGCCGGAGAAACCCTTCTTCAGCATGTAAAACCGGCTATGCAGATGCTGTCAGAAGGAGAAACTCTTCTTTCCTCCGGAACGGAACTGATGGGGCAGCTCCGTATCGGCGCCAGCGACACCATCTGCCGTTATTTTCTCATTGATTATCTGGAGCGATTCCACAGAGATTACCCGGATGTCCGGATTAAAATCACCAACAGTACTTCCATCGGATGTGCAGATCTTCTGAACAACGGACAGGTGGATTTTATTGTATGCAATTCCCCGAATTCCAGGCTCAGCCCTCATGCTCCGGAAAAAACTGTCCTGGAATTTCAGGATCTGTTTCTGGTAAATAAAAAAGCTTTTCCCATTAAGGAAAAGCTTTCTCTGAAAGAACTTCTGGATTATCCGATTCTCATGCTCTCTCCGCGAAGCACCACCAGCGAATATCTGCACCAGATTTTTGCTGCTCACGGTCTCCGGCTGCTTCCTGAAATAGAGCTGAACAGCAACGACCTTCTTCTGGATCTTGCACGGATCGGACTCGGCATTGCCTGCGTCCCGGATTATATGTGCAGAAAGGAAAAGGAGCTTCAGCAGATACAGCTGAAGGAAGCTTTTCCCAAAAGAAAACTGGTTATTGTAAAACAGGAAATGCTGCCGCTCAGTCAGGCGGCAGCACGTTTTCTGGAATATTTCCATGAGGCGGATTAAAGTATACAGATAGCGGAAATGCATTTTCTTGCACACTTCCGAGCATGCAGATGGCGAAAATGCATTTTCCAACACGCTCCGGCATTGTGATTACTGAGGCATCACTGCATCGGCAGCCTCAATATATGCATTCAGGATTTCATCAAATTCACCGGCATCCGCTTTCTGTGCGTAGGATACATCAATCGGCATTTTGCCCAGTACCGGTACCTTCAGTTCTGCTGCTATTTCATCAATATGGCTTTCTCCAAAGACTTTGATCTCTTTGCCGCAGTCCGGACATTTCACATAACTGTAGTTCTCCACGATACCAAGTACCGGAATCTTCATCATCTCAGCCATGTTGTAGGCTTTTCTGACGATCATTCTTACAAGATCCTGCGGAGAGCTTACAATGACAATTCCGTTCAGCGGAAGAGACTGAAAAGCGGTCAGCGGAACATCACCGGTTCCCGGAGGCATATCGACAAACAGATAATCGATATCTCCCCAGATGACATCTGTCCAGAACTGTTTCACCATATTTGCGAGGATCGGTCCTCTCCAGATGACCGGGGTTTCCTCAGTAGGAAGAAGAAGATTAATGGACATTACTTTGATTCCGTTTCTGGTCTCCATCGGGATGATTCCATCATCATTGGCATTGGCTGCGCCTTTGAGACCGTACATTTTAGGAATGGATGGTCCGGTAATATCCGCATCCAGAATACCGACTTTATATCCTTTTGCAGCCATGCGGTTCGCAAGAGATGCCGTTACGAAAGATTTGCCTACGCCTCCCTTGCCGCTTACTACTCCGATCACGTGTTTTACATTTGAGAAAGCATTCATTGCCTCCTGCATGCTCTGAGGATTGTTCTTTTTTTCACATCCCTCACAGCTGGATTTGTTACATGTTGTGCTGTTACATTCTTTTGCCATGATATCTCTCCTTTGATCTATTTCATAAAACGGTCGATAGCCCTCTCCAGTTCCTTAATGGCATCCTTGTCACCGTGCTCCACGGCATCCACAATACAATGCTCGATATGATCCTGAAGAATTATCTTGCCTGTATTATTGATTGCGGATTTAACCGCGGAAAGCTGGATCAGTACTTCACTGCAGTCACGTCCGGCCTCCACCATACGGCGGATGGATTCCAGATGACCGATTGCTCTGGAAAGCCGGTTCAGTACAGCCTTGGTCTGCGCATGACTGTGATGATGTCCATGTTCTCCATGCGAATGCGTGATCACTGTTCCGTCTTCAAGAACATGTACATGTGTCTCTTTGGTTTCTTTTTCGTCCATAACAGCCTCCTTACCGACTTTCTTTCCGTTCTATTCTATATTGCGTAAAGCTTATTATAACACACAAGTCAAATCTCTGTAAAGGAACATCGCTGTTTAATTTCTGATGTTACGATATCAAATATAATCGTCCCGTCTGCCAGTATTGTCTGTTCATAGGAAACTTCTTTTCCCTTAAATTTCTCCCTGATATAAGCCTCCGGATCCTCAATCTCAATTTCTTCTACAAAAACATCTCTCATCTGATTGCGGGGACATTTATTAAAAATTTCCCAGATTACCTCATATTCTTTCATTACAGCATATACCCTCCATTTCCCTGTTTCTTATTTCCTGTGTTTCTTATTTCCTGTGTTTTTTATTCTCTTAACTTTTTGCGCTTTGTTTATTGAACTCTTTGCTTATTTTTAAGTTCTTTATTCTTTTCGTCCTTTACTCTCTGAGCATTAACACTCTTCTGTTAAAATATTATAAATTTTTTATGTTATTTTGTCAAAAAAAGTAATTGCACTCAATTAAAGAATATCGTATCATAGAATACAATTCAACTTCAAGCATATCAATCAAAGGAGAGAAAAGTCATGCAGCTCTTAAAAGAAAGAATTCTGAAAGACGGCACGGTCAAACCGGGCAATGTTTTAAAAGTAGACAGTTTTCTGAATCATCAGATGGACATTGATCTCATCAATGAAATCGGCAAAGAGTTCAAATCCCGCTTTTCCGACTGTCCGATCACCAAAATCCTCACAATCGAAGCTTCCGGCATCGGTATTGCCTGTATTGCCGCTCAGTATTTCCATGTTCCCGTTGTTTTTGCAAAAAAAGCGCAGAGTGTAAATCTGGACGGAGAAATGTACCGCACGAAAGTCCAGTCGTTTACCCACAAAAAAGTATACGATGTAATTCTGTCAAAAAAATTCCTCGGTCCTGAAGATCATGTACTTCTCATTGACGATTTTCTTGCCAATGGATGCGCCCTTCTCGGACTGATCGACATTGTGCGGGAATCCGGTGCAACATTGGAAGGTGCAGGTATTGTTATCGAAAAAGGTTTTCAGGAAGGCGGCGATCGCATCCGGAATATGGGAATCCGTCTGGAGTCCCTTGCCATCATTGAATCCATGAGTGATGATTCCCTCACATTCCGTGAATAGTGCCGGATTCCTGATCTCTAAGGAACATTGCGGAATTCTTTTTTATAAAGCCTCATAGAAAAAGGGCCCTTATACACTCATAGAAAAAGCAGGTATTCTCATACCTGCTTTTCATTGACGATACCCAAAACTCAGAAAGAACCTACAGACTATCATCTGTCCGGTGTCCTTTTCATTTATCGTTTTCTCTGAAAATCATCCATAATCACGGTTCTATCCCAATAATCACTGCATCACAATTCTTCCATGTTACTCAGAAATGATTACAACACTTTTCTGGCAGTTATCAATGATCACAGACCCTCTCTGGTATTTCCAAGAATTGACAGAATCGAATCTTCGGGAATTTCTTTTGAAGGATTCCCTTCTGTATTCTCAGAATCCATCTGTTTCTCATCTGTACCGACGTTTTCCTGTTCTCCCGCAGGTTCCTGTTCACCTGTTTCTTCAGAATCACCGGATGTCTCCATATCTCCGTTCTCCCCTTCTGCTTCAGGAAGGATTTCTTCACTCTGATAATAACCACTGTCGATCAGAGATTCATAATTTCCCTCATTGATCAGCTGGGCATCACACAGATAGGTACTTATGATTTTTTTGCCATTATCATATTCCTGATAATCATTGGTCTCCGGCTTCTCTCCCTTCAGGCAGGTATCCACCATTTCGACACATTTTTCTGCCAGGTTACTGCGGTTCATAAAAATACTGCAGGAAATTTTCCCCTGAACCAGATAGCGAACTGCATCTATTTCACATCCGCATCCTGTGATCATCGGCCAGTATTCATCCGACGGAACAAATCCCCGCTCTTCCAGAACATCTGCTGCTCCGCATGCTGCATCGTCAAATCCTGTACAAATAATATCCGGAAGTTCTGTATCCTGATAAAATTCATCCAAAATAGACTGCATTCTCTTCTCTGCTCTCTCACGTCCCCATCGCAGAATTCCCGTATCTTCAAAGGAAGTCTGTCCTGAACGGCATACAAGAGTACCGTCATCCAGATATGGCTGAAGAATTTCCATTACCCCATTGTACAAAAACAGCGCCTGAGAATCATCCAGTGATCCCATCAGAAATTCTATCGTTCTGGATTCACCGGCTTCTTTTACTTTATCCAGCTCCTGTTCTTTGACAATTTCCTTTGCAATCATCTTTCCAATAGAACGTCCGCTGAATGTAGTATAATAATTCACTCCTGCTGTGTCACGGATCAGCTTATCATAAGAAAATACATAAATTCCTTTTTCTTTTGTTTCAGAAAGAATTTCTGTCAGTCCGTATTCATCCACCGGAGTAATAATCAGGGCAGGAATTTCTTCGCTAATCATATCCTCAATCTGCGTAATCTGCTTCTCACAATCTCCTTCTGCAAAAACAAGTTCTGCTTCATATCCGGAAGCCTCCAGATCGGCTTGGAGTTCCTGTCCATCCGAAAACCATGTACCTTCATCGGAATCAGGAAGAAGTACCCCTACTCTGACAGCAGGCTCCTCCGGTTCTTCCTCATCCTCCGTATTTCCTGCTTCCTGGCCGGATTCCTCTTCTGCATCGGATTCTTCCGTTTCTTCCGTCACCTCTGTATCCGGGCTCTCTCCTTCTCCCGCCTGTTCCAGTTCTGCACTCTCATTTGCAGTTTCCGTAGCTTCATTACTGCCGCATCCGGCAAAGAATGCAGCAGCAAGCGTCATTCCCAGCAGTATTCCTACGGTGTTTTTTTTCATGCTTCCATATCCTTTCTAGATACCTTTATATTCTTTTGCAAGACTTTTCAGATAATCACGATAGGCCTGTGCTAATTTTTTCGGTTTTACAATATGTACTTCTCTGCCCATGGCTGTCAGCCAGCCAAAAAACTGAGGATTTCCCAGCTGTTTCGCTGTCACAGTAAAAAATCCCTGTCCTTTGTCTTTGTATTCCGCATCATCGCCAAAGAATAATTTCACTTCTGTCTCCATGCGACTGCTGCAGAGAAGCTTCATCGGTTTCTCCCCTGTAGTTTCCCCCATGGAGAATTTCCATCTCTCTCTGTCTGAATCAAAAATATTCTCTTCGGAATTCTTTGTTTCTGAAGATTTCCCATTCGCCTCTGTCTGACCTGCCAGATAATACCCGCCAGGTCTGCCTCTTTTGAATCTTACATCCATACCAAAATCCCGAAGTGTTTCCATATCATCATAAATGCTCTTGCGTTCTGCCTGAATACCATATTCTGTCAGGCCGGCAAGAATATCCTGCATGGATAGTACGTGATTCTCCCCAGATTCACGCAGCATCCGTGCCAAATATAAGATCTTAGCTTTCTGATTATGCGATTTAGCCATACTTTTCCCCTTATTTACTGTAAATTCTGTACAGCGTCCGTATCTTCTTATGTGAAAAAGAAAGGTGTCAAAAGCTGATCTGCTTTCGGCACCTTCGTAACCGGCTTTCTGTCTCTTATACACATCTGACGCTGCCGACGATACTCCTTGTGTAGA
>CAMBAL010000081.1 GCA_945864225.1 uncultured Blautia sp.
GGACCCTTATAGGGTCAACAACAAACCACCACTTGAAGTGGTGGTTATGACTTAGGATAAGCTCCGGAAAACGGGGCGCACATGGGAGGAAAGTGATGAAAGATAAGTATCAGAAAACCATATATGCCTGTTTTATCGGCTATGTGGTGCAGGCGGTGGTCAATAACTTTGTACCGTTGCTATTTTTAACCTTTGAAAAAACGTATGGGATTCCGTTGAGTAAGATTACCATGCTGATCACACTCAACTTTGGTGTTCAGCTGATCGTGGATCTGCTATCTGCCGGATTTGTCGATAAGATCGGCTACAGGGTATCGATCGTGATCGCACATGCGGCATCCGCGCTGGGACTGATCGGACTGGTCGTACTGCCAAACCTTTTACCGGATGCGTATACAGGAATTTTATTGTCTGTTATGATCTATGCGATCGGCGGCGGTCTGATTGAAGTACTGATCAGTCCGATCATGGAGAGCTGTCCGACAGACAACAAAGAAAAAGCGATGAGTCTGTTGCATTCATTTTACTGCTGGGGACATGTGGCAGTTGTACTGATCTCCACCTGCTTTTTTAAAATTTTCGGGATTGAAAACTGGAAGATCCTTGCGTGTGTCTGGGCGATCATCCCGATTGTGAACGGAATGATTTTTACAAAAGCACCGATTGCTCCTCTGGTAGAAGAAGGAGAAACGGGAATGACAATTCTTGACCTGTGCAGGGAGAAAATGTTCTGGATTCTGTTATTGATGATGGTTTGCGCCGGAGCCAGCGAGCAGGCGGTTAGCCAGTGGGCGTCCACTTTCGCGGAAAAAGGTCTGGGAGTAAGCAAATCGATCGGCGATCTGGCAGGACCCATGGCTTTCGCTATCCTGATGGGAAGTGCCAGAGCGTTTTATGGAAAATTCGGTGATAAAATCGATCTTGACAAGTTCATGGTGGGCAGCGGGCTGCTTTGTATAGGCTCTTATCTGCTGATTTCCCTGTCTCCGCTTCCACAGCTGTCCCTGCTGGGATGTGCAATCTGCGGTCTGTCCGTAGGAATTATGTGGCCGGGAAGCTTCAGCAAGGCATCTGCTGTCATGCGAAACGGTGGAACCGCTATGTTTGCATTGTTAGCCCTCGGCGGTGACCTGGGCTGCTCCGGCGGTCCGACACTGGTCGGCTATGTATCCAGCATGTTTTCCGAAGATCTGAAAAAAGGAATCCTTGCAGCGATTGTTTTTCCGGTGTTACTGATTGCAGGAACAGTATTGTCCGGGAAGAAACGGGCAGTGAAATAAAAAATAATGAGAAAATAAGGGAAGATTCGCCTTGCTTGGTGGAGATTCCCTTACTTTGAGGCGGGTTAAAAAAAGGAGTAGATATATGAAAGAATATCAAAACATCAGCCACGGCTTTGGGCCGGTGTATAACAGAGAATCACGGATTCTGATTCTGGGAAGTTTCCCATCTGTGAAATCAAGGGAACAGGCATTTTTTTACGGGCATCCGCGGAATCGCTTCTGGAAAGTACTGGCGGCAGTGTTGAAAGAGGAGGAGCCACAGACGGTGGAAGAGAAAAAAGCGATGCTTCTCCGGCGGGGTGTTGCCGTATATGATGTGATCGAACAGTGCAGTATCATCGGGTCGAGCGACAGCAGTATCAAAGATGTGGTTCCGGCGGATCTTGGGAAAATCGTGGGAGAATCGCAGATCCGGAAGATTTACACCAACGGAAAAACTTCAGGAAAACTTTACAGGAAGTATCAGGATAAGGAACTGAACCTTCCGATGGAAGAACTGCCGTCCACAAGCCCTGCCAATGCAGCGTATTCTCTGGAAAAACTGACGGAAATCTGGAGCAGAGCAATCGTGGAAGTCTGAAAAATACATCAAAAACATGTTACGTCAATCATGCATGAGGCTTTCAGAAAAACAAAAATATTCGCATAAAAGTCTTTTTCAAACGTCATACTATATCTGCATGTAACAAAAAAAGGAGGCAGTAAGAAATGATGGGACAGGAAGAGACAATCCGGCTGTTACAGGAGTGTGACGCCGGTGTACAGATGGGAATTGCTTCGATTCAGGAGGTACTTCCGTATGTAAAAGAAGAAAAATTCCGGCAGCTGTTACTTGGATGCAGGGATAAACATGAAAAACTGCAGGAGGAGATCCGGCAGAAACTGGAAGTTAACCGGGATGAGAGGAAAGAACCGAACCTGATGGCAAAAGGCATGTTCTGGATGAAGACGAAAGGAAAACTGGTGCTGGATGAGTCTGACGCAACGATCGCCGATCTGATGACGGATGGATGCAATATGGGAATCAAGTCGCTGCACCGCTGTCTGAACCAGTATGCAGAGGCTGACGAAAAGGCAAAGGATATTGCCAAACGGCTGATTAATATAGAAGAAAAACTTACGGTGGATATTCGTTCGTATCTGTAAAAGTAAGACGATGTTTCATAACTTCTGAACAGGGGATGAGACATCGTTTTTTTGTTTCCGGCCAATTTTCTTCCCGTAAATGAAAAAACATTCTACGGAGAGCCATACTGCGACGTTAAAAATTTAACAGAAAAGTCGAAATTGACATAAAGGTACACACAAGTATGTCAATAGAGAAAATAGTTGGAAAATTGCTGAAATTTACACAAAAAAAACGGCGCATTTTTGACGGGATGATAAAAATCACGTAGGAAAACAATCAAACATTGTAATTATGACGGCAACATGGCATAATAAGAAAGGAAATGTTAAGAAAAAGAAAATAAGAAGTAAAACAAAAGTAAAAAGAAACCAAATTTAGAATGTGTCCATTCCGGAAACAGATCCGGGATGTCAGACAACAGAGGAGAAACATATGGCAATTTTTTCAATGATTTTGTCTTTGCTATGCGGTGTAGCATTATTTTTGTTTGGAATGTCTTTGATGGGCGATGGCCTGAAGATGGTGGCAGGTAACAAACTGGAAGCCTTCTTATATCGAATGACAAATACACCGTTGAAAGGAGTAGCTCTTGGTACGGGTGTTACCAGTGTGATTCAGTCATCATCCGCCACGACGGTCATGGTCATCGGTTTTGTAAACTCCGGTATGATGAAACTGAAGCAGGCGATCGGTATCATCATGGGTGCCAACATCGGAACCAGTATTACCGGCTGGATCCTGTGTCTTTCTTATATCGGAGGAAGCGGTGGCGGAATCGCAAGTATCTTTTCTACTGCGACGATTTCTGCCGTTGTAGCTGTAATTGGTATTATTTTCCGTATGTTCTGCAAACGTTCCGTACATAAGAATATTGGAAATATCATGCTTGGTTTTGCCATTTTGATGACAGGTATGCAGATGATGAGTGGAGCGGTTTCTCCGCTGCGTGAAAATCCTACCTTTATCAAGATGCTGACGATGTTTTCCAACCCGCTGGCAGGTATTCTGGTAGGTATCCTGTTTACAGCAGTTTTACAGAGTGCATCTGCCACCGTTGGTGTGCTGCAGGCACTTTCTGTTACCGGTCTCTTAACATTTGCAAGTGCTTTCCCTATCGTACTGGGAATCGGTGTTGGTGCGGCCTGTCCGGTTCTGATCTCTGCGATCGGCGCCAATAAAAATGGAAAGAGAACCGCACTGGTCTATCTGCTGAACGATCTGTTCGGACTGATCATGTGGTCTGTTATCTTTTATACAGCCAATGTATTTGTGCACTTTACCTTTACAGATATGGTGATGACACCGGTATCTATCGCACTGTTAAATACAGTATTCCGTGTGGCAACTGTAGTAGTACTGTTCCCGTTTATTCCGAAACTCGAGAAGCTGGTATGTATTCTGGTAAAAGACAGTGCGGAAGAACTGGAAGACGAAGCAGATTTTGATCTGTTAGAGGAACGTCTGCTGAACTATCCGGCACTGGCAATTGCACAGTGTCACCGTGCGATGAACGGCATGGCAAAGAAACTTCGCAAGAATGTCAACAGAGCCATGAATCTGTTGAATGAATATCAGCAGGATAAGTTTGACAAAGTACAGAGAAAAGAAGATCTGATTGACAAATATGAAAGCCGTCTGGGAGAATATCTGATTCAGCTGACAAAGCGTGAGATGAACACGGTACAGACCCGTCAGGTATCTCTGTATCTGCACACGATCGGTGACTTTGAGCGTATCGGAGACCATGCTTCTTATATTGCGCATATGTCCAACGAGATGCATGACAATCACACAGACTTTTCACCGGCAGCATGGAATGAGCTGAATATCGTTATGGAAGCGGTACGCGAAGAAATCAACATTACCTGCAACGCTTTTCTGAATGATGATAAAGAGGCAGCACAGAGGGTGGCTCCTCTCGGTGTGGTCATCACACATCTGTGTGACGAGCTGAAGATGCACCATGTGGAACGATTGAGCAATGGCAATTGCGGGCTGGAAGAGGGAACTGTATTTAACGACATCCTGAATAGCTTTGGGCGAATTGCATCCCATTGTGCAAGTGCCATGGTAGCCCTGAGGAAGAGTGGCGAACAAGACCCGGATATGCATATCCGCGACAGTAAGATCTATCCAACGGACAGTTTCGAATATTACACATACTTCAGCGAGTACAAAAAGAAATATGATATCACTGATAAAAGTGAAGAGCATGTGCTGAGCATGGAGCCGGAAGAAATAGAATAAAAAATATAAATTCAGAAAGCTTCCCGGGATTTTCCCGGGAAGCTTTTTTACTCTACAGGAAATTGCTTTCCTGTAAAGTAAAAAACGCTCCGCGAGGATGCGCAGTGTGTTTCTCATAGTTTACATGAAATTATTTTTACGGAATCCTTTGTTGCTGTTCACTGATGATATTCTGCAAGGCGTGTTGCTGAGAACGGAGTGGACAGTAACCAGTAACAATCTTTTTGCACAGATGAATAATATAGTAGTGCGGAAAGAAGGGTTCTGTTATAATAAAAACAGAAGAAAGCGTTGACGAAAATTATTTTATAAATCGTAACTGTTCAGTACCTTCACAGTTACGAGCTAAAATGCATTTAAACGATAAAAACACGCTTTGCGAGTTTTTATCGTTATCGCGGCACTCCTCAAGGTTCCGTGCAAGCACGGACTTTGACTCGTTGCTCGCGTAAATCACCTTCGGTGATGGCATTTTGGCTTGTATGTCTCGGGATTTTGACATATTCATGTCAAAACACCTCGCGGGACAGTGGCTACTGAATAGTTACTATAAATCAACACTTACAAAAGAAAGCAGACAGGAAGGGGGAAATGTATGGGTCTGGCAATTGGGTTACTTTTGGGAGCAATACTTCTGTTTTGGCTGGGAACCCGGCATCGGAAAAAGGTTTATGCCGAGTATGAGGATGACAGCCAAAAGTACACAGCCACCACAACTATGACGCTGATCAAACAGACGAAATCAGAAACCCAGCGATGGGAAGACAAGGGTGACGGCAATCAGGAACTGGTCACGGATATTTGTTATCTGCCGACCTATGAGTACACAGTAAACGGAGAGGTCTATCACTATACGAGCCGTCATGGATCTGACACCGTGCAAAAGCCCGGCATGCAGCGTACCGGCTATTATGAACCATCCAATCCAAAAAATATCACAGAATATCAGCCGCAAAAACCGGTACTTGGGGGTGTCCTCTTTTTTATCACGGGAGTGGTATTACTGATTTTTGGAGTTGTTGTGCTTCGGAATTCGTTATGGTGATGATATTTACACCTTTCCGTATTTTGTGCTTGCTTGTTTAAACGAAAAAAGCCCGGAGCCAAGTGCCCGGGCTTTTTGTATAATTCATTGCTTCTGCGAGATGCTGCAGATCCATTTGCGGTTATAGACAAGATGGAGATACATGGCATCCTGTGCGTGGAGCGGATCGTGGCAGGCAATCGCATCGGCAATTTCACGGTGGCTTTCTATGGTTTCCCTGCGAAGGATTCCCCCGGTTGTCTCCACAAACAGAGGAATGGAATTGTTGATCACAGGTATCAGCCTTGGTACAACAACGTTTTTGCTGCTTAAAGCGATAGCTGTGTGAAAATCAATATCTTTTTGTGTGTGATCTTCATGATTTTTTAAGAGCGTTTCTACTTCATCGCAGAGTGCAGTGATTTTTTTGATGTCTTTTTCATCTGCGCGTGTGGCAGCCATGGCAGCAATCGAAGGTTCGAGCAGAAAACGAACCTCCAGAAGATCCTGAACCAGCTTCTGTTTATTGTCAATGAAAATAAATCCAAGGGGATCTTCTACCATACCAGGAGACGCGGCGATATAGGTTCCGGATCCCTGGCGGACGGTGACAATGTTTCGGGAGGCCAGAAGCTTCATGGCTTCCCGGAGAGAACTTCTTCCCACATCCAGGCGCTGCGAGAGAATGGTTTCATTGGGGAGTTTGTCTCCCGGCTTCAAATTTTCCTCTAAAATAAGCGCGATGATGTCTTATTACTTCTTATCATAATATCTTTATAGATCGAAGTCAAAGTATCAAAACACACAAAAACAAAAATGTTTTTTTAGATAAAATTCCAATATTGATTTTTAAATAAGATGATTATACGATAAACACATCGGATGAATTCAAGGCTGCACAACAAAAGATATTCGTGTAACACAAGAAAATAGCAGGAAATGCTGGTGTGTGATGTGAAAAAACATCAGATGAATTAGGAGAAGACAGAAGACTGGAAGGAACAACGTTTGCGGCGGATCCAATGCGGTTGATGATTGCAACTGCCGGAAAATCAGCCGCAAAAGAAAGTGTAGAAAGATTCCGAAAGCACATAAAAGGTACAGGGAGGAAAAGATAATGCAGTTAAAAAGTCAGAAAATGAGAAAACTTGCGCCGGAGCTGGATCCGCTGCGCATCGGAACCGGATGGACGAAAGAAGATCTGGGAAAGGTTCAGGTCATAGTGGAAAGCACGTATGGTGACAGTCATCCGGGCAGCGGCCACCTGAATATCCTGGAGGAAGAGGTACGGAAAGGAATTGCAGAGGAAGGCGGATTTGGTGCACGCTATCACTGCACCGATATCTGTGACGGCGAAAGCCAGGGAACAGACGGAATCAATTACAGCCTGGCCAGCCGTGAAATGATTGCAAATATGATCGAAATTCATGCAAATGCGACTCCGTTTGATGCCGGTGTCTATCTTTCCAGCTGCGACAAAGGAGTGCCGGGAAATCTGATCGGACTTGCCAGAGTCGATATTCCGTCCGTGTTTGTTCCGGGTGGAACCATGAATGCGGGTCCGGAAATGCTGACACTGGAGCAGCTCGGAATGTACAGTGCAAAGTTTGAGCGCGGCGAGATTGATGAAGAAAAACTTGACTGGGCGAAATGCAATGCCTGCCCGAGCTGCGGTGCATGTTCTTTTATCGGAACAGCTTCTACGATGCAGATCATGGCAGAGGCGCTTGGTCTTGCACTTCCGGGAACAGCACTGATGCCGGCAACCAGCCCGGATCTCCTTGTATTTGCAAGAGAGGCTGGAAGACAGGCGGTAAGACTGGCAAAGATGGAACATATGCGTCCTTCAGATATTGTGACGATGGAAAGCTTTGAAAATGCAATTCTCGTACATGCGGCAATTTCAGGAAGCACCAACTGCCTGCTTCATCTTCCGGCAATTGCACATGAATTTGGTATTGAGATTACCGGAGATACCTTTGACAGACTGCACAGAAATGCCAGATATCTTCTGGATGTACGTCCTGCAGGACGCTGGCCGGCAGAGTGCTTCTACTATGCAGGCGGTGTACCGGCTATCATGGAAGAAATCAAGGAACATCTCCATCTGGATGTAATGACTGTTACAGGAAAGACATTAGGAGAAAATCTGGAAGAGCTGAAGCGGAACGGATTCTATGAAAAATGTGAAAAATGGCTTCAGGAATTCAACAGACGGTATCAGGTAAACCTCACAAAAGAAGATATTATCCGTCCGTATGAGAAGGCGATCGGAACCGATGGAAGTATTGCCGTTCTCCGTGGAAATCTTGCACCGGAAGGAGCCGTGATCAAGCATACGGCATGTCCGAAAGAGATGTTTAAAGCTGTGCTCCGTGCCAGACCGTTCGACAGCGAAGAAGAATGCCTGGATGCTGTCCTGAAGCATAAAGTTCAGAAGGGAGACGCCGTTTTCATCCGCTATGAGGGACCAAAAGGAAGCGGAATGCCGGAGATGTTCTATACATCAGAGGCAATCAGCAGTGATAAAGAGCTTGGAAAGAGTATTGCGCTGATTACAGATGGCCGTTTTTCCGGCGCATCCACAGGTCCGGTTATCGGTCATTGCAGTCCTGAGGCGGTTGACGGCGGTCCGATCGCACTTGTAGAAGAAGGTGATCTGATTGAAATTGATGTTATGGAAAGAAAACTGAATATCATCGGAGTTGCAGGAGAGCGTAAGTCGATGGAGGAAATTGACCAGATTCTTGCCGAAAGACGGAAAAACTGGAAACCGGTAGAAGCAAAATATAAAAAAGGTGTGCTGAGACTTTTCAGTCAGCATGCAGCAAGTCCGATGAAGGGGGCTTACCTGGAGTATTGATGACGAAACAGAGATTTCTGTACACTGTGTCTTCCGTATATCGATGTCCTGTTTGGAATCGAACCCTATCATCTCCGGAAAAATGAAAAGAATCACGAAGAGGGCGATGTAAATAAAAGTAGTGTCTTTAAGTTGAATGGAGATGCCCCTCAGGGTTTGAAGCCCTGAGGGATATTTTTATGTAAAAGTATAATAAGCGCAAAAAATGAATTATATACCGAACAAATTTAACAAGGTCTATGATAGCATAGAAATTATGCATATCACAGTTATAGAGCATACCATCCGTCAAATCTATTGTGTTTACAAGGATATGAAGCTGTATCTGTGAGTCGGATTGTAGGGACCCTTGGAATGACTAAGGGATCGCTATACAGACATTATGAAAATGAGTCGTAAACGAAGGTATAGCATAATGCAACGATTTTTAACAAAATTCAGCAGAAAATGTTAAGGGGAGTTGGTCGTAAGACCACATTTTTTATGGTAAAATATGTTAAAAATAATTGCAAAGGTGGGAAAAGTATGGATAACACAAGAAGAATATATCTGGATAATATTCGCTGGATTACGGTTTGTATTGTTGTTATTTATCATGTGATTTATATGTACAATGGTGTCCAGCCGTTTGGAGTAATCGGTCCGTTTAAAGAAGAACAGTTGCAGGATGCTTTCCAATATCTCGTATATCCATGGATGATGGCATTGTTATTTACGGTGTCAGGTATGACAGTCAGATATTACCTGGAAAAGCATAATTTAAAAGAATGTATTCGAGATAAAACACGCAAGCTGTTGGTTCCTTCCACCATTGGACTTTTTGTATTTCAATGGATACTGGGATATTATAATATGAAAATCAGCGGTGCTTTTGAAAGTTTTGAATCAGTTCCGGGAATAGTTCGGTATGTGGTCATGGCTATATCAGGAATCGGTGTTCTGTGGTATATACAAGTGTTATGGATTTTTTCGATGCTTCTGTTACTAGTGAGAAAATTTGAAAGGGATCGTATCTGGAAAAGAGGAGAAAAAACACCAGTCTGGTTGCTGATTTTGTTAACTGTCTGTGTATATGGATTCGCACAAGTTCTTAATACGCCGATAGTAACTGTGTACCGGTTTGGAATTTACGGGTTCTGTTTTTTTACAGGTTATTTTATTTTTTCGCATGATGAGGTTGTTGAGTGCTTAAGTAAATGGTGGGCGATTTTTCTGATGGCAGCCGGTGCAACAGGAATATTCTACACGATATATTATTTTGGTGAAAACTATGCGGTAGAGCCTGTACTTAATAATATGCCTGCCTGTATTTATTGTTGGTTTTCAATTCTTGCAATTTTGGCATTTATGAAAAAATATGGAAACTTGGAAAACAAAGTATCAAGATGGATGTCAAAAAAATCCTGGGGAATTTATGTTTTTCATTATCTTCCATTAGCTTGTGTAGCTTATTATCTGAGGTGTTTTGCTTCAGAACTTCCGGCAGGGATTGTATATATAGTCGTGGGAATCAGTGCATTTGCAGGTGCATTGCTTTTATACGAAATCATCAGCAGGATACCGATTATCCGCTGGTGTGTATTGGGTCTGAAAAAGGAGGGAAAACATGTTTAAAGACAACCTTGTATCCGCACGTAAAATGCATGGCTTTTCGCAGGATGAACTGGCTGAAAAGATTGGTGTAAGTAGACAGACACTTTCAAAATACGAAACAGGGGATTCACTTAGATAAAGATACCACACCATTCCCACGCTGACTTTTGCTCA
>CAMBAL010000082.1 GCA_945864225.1 uncultured Blautia sp.
GAGATCTACACAAGGAGTATCGTCGGCAGCGTCAGATGTGTATAAGAGATAGGCCGGTAAACGGAATGCAGGGCGGAATGTATGGCCAGCCGGTAAACGGAATGCAGGGCGGCTATGGCCAGCCGGTAAATGGGATGCAGAATGGCTATGGCCAGCCGGTGAATGGAATGCAGGGTAGTTATAATCAGCAGTTTGGCGCAGCGCAGGGTGGCTACGGTCAGCAGATGAATGCAGTGCAGGGAGGTTATAACCAGCAGTTTAATGGAATGAACGGAAATAGCATATACACTCAGCAGCCAAATGGCATCCGCTGTGATAAATGCGGCTGGGTTCCGGAAGATCCAACTCAGATCCCGAGATTCTGTCCGCAGTGCGGCGATCCGATCGATGGGAACGATATGAGATAAAAATGATATCTTAAAACTTGTACATATAAAGTTTCTGCACCAAAGCAGCAGATGATAAGATGACAGGAAGTGTACGGGAAGGAGATGATACCGGATGTCTGAGGTTATTGAGTATAAATGCCCTGCCTGCGGCGGGGCTATGGAATTTGACAGCAGCAGTCAGAAGATGAAATGCCCTTACTGCGATACGGAAATGAGTATCGCAGATTATCAGATGGCTCAGGGCGGAGCCGATGGCGGGGATCCAGATAACGGCAGTCCGGACTGGACGGCGAACGGCAGCGGTCAGTGGGAGGATGGCGAAACAGAAGGAATGCGAATATATTCCTGCCAGTCCTGCGGTGGTGAAATCATTGCTGATGAAACAACAGGTGCTTCTGCCTGCCCGTTCTGCGGCAACCCTGTTGTTATGAAGGGACAGTTTTCCGGAGATTTAAAACCGGATTACGTGATTCCGTTTAAATTAGACAAAAAAGCGGCAAAAGAAGCTTATTACAAACACTTAAAAGGCAAAAATTTCCTGCCGAAAGTTTTCAAAGCAGAAAATCACATCGATGAAATCAAGGGTATCTATGTACCATTCTGGATATTTGACGCAGAGGTTCACGGAGATATTTCCTATAATGCAGAGAAAATACGCATATGGCAGGACCGCAGTATGGAGTACACGGAGCACAATTATTATGAAATTCACAGGAGCGGCAGCGTAAGCTTCAAAAATGTTCCCACTGACTGTTCCAAAAAAATGGACGATGCACTGATGGAGTCCATAGAGCCTTATCATTTTTCGGAAGCTGTTCCTTTTAATCCGGCTTACCTTGCGGGATATGCTGCTGACCGCTACGATATGAAAGCGGAGGAATGTATCAGGCGTGCAGACAACAGGATCCGCAGCAGTGCCATAAATGCATTTCGTGAAACCGTTCAGGGATATCAGAATGTATCAGAATCTCATACCAACATTCAGACCCGCAATGCACGGTACTGGTATGCACTTTATCCTGTATGGATTCTCAATACTACCTGGGCTGGGAAAAAATATATATTTGCTATGAATGGCCAGACAGGAAAAATGGTGGGAGATCTGCCGCTTGACAAAAAACAGTTCTGGAGATTTGCTGCAGGGTGGGGACTTGGAATCAGCGCTCTGCTTTGTATCATCCAGATCATCATGACACTGGTGTAGGAGGGGAAGATCATGAAAAAAAGAATAAAAGTGGTTCTTTTGTCTGCCCTTCTTGCATTAACGGGAGTGTGGACGGTACCGGCCAGAGCGGAAGCGATACCGGATGAGAGGCTTTTGCCGAGGCTTACAGATGAAGCGGATCTTTTAACTGATGAGGAAGAAGAGCGTATTCTGGCGCAGCTGAATGAGATCAGTGAACGTCAGAGCTGTGATGTTGTTGTAGCGGCAGTGGACGGACTCGACGGCAAGACTGCCATGGAATATGCCGATGATTTTTATGATTATAACGGATACGGGATGGGAACGGAACGCGACGGTATCATACTCCTGGTAAGCATGGAGGAGAGAGATTGGTGGATCAGTACCTGCGGATTTGGAATCACGGCTTTTACAGATGACGGACTTGATTACATATCCGAAAAATTTCTGGCGGATCTGAGCGATGGGAAATATGCGGATGCTTTTTCCGTATTTGCAGAACTTTGCGATGATTTCATCACACAGGCCAAAACAGGAGAACCCTATCATGAGGGAAATATGCCGAAAGAGCCCTTTGATCCATTCCTGATACTGGTGGATCTGGCAGTCGGACTTGGTCTCGGTTATGTGATCGCTTTTATAAAAAAGGGAAAATTGAAATCTGTAAGAGGCAAAGCGGATGCGGAAGATTATTCAGTTCCCGGAAGTTTTGTACTGACAGTGAATTCTGATCGTTTTATCAGAAAATTTGTGACTTCTCGAAAAATCGAAGTTAATAATAACAGCAGTTCCGGTGGAAGCACCACACACACCAGTTCTTCCGGAACGACACATGGAGGAAGCGGAGGAAAATTCTGATGACTGCAGAAATCCTCCGGGACGTCTTCAGCGAAAGAAAGATCAGGAGGGAATAAAGTATGAAAAAACAATTATGGATACCGATGATCCTGCTGGTGATAATGCTGAGTGTATCAGTTCAGGCGGAGGATGAATCTGTATGGTCATTTGATACTGTCGATTATACACTGGACGGATACAGCGGTGCAGGCGGAGACGTCGTGATACCCGATACCATCCAGGGATGTACGGTTGATATTATCGGATCAGATGCATTTAACGGGGTGGATAGTATTACATCCATTACATTTCCGGAAACAGTGAAACAACTGGAAAACAGCGCGGGAGGATGGTGCAGTTCACTTTCAAGTGTCTCTCTTCCGCAGAGCCTTCTTGTTATCGGACAGAATTGTTTTGCCAGTAATCCTGCACTTACAGAAATTATCATACCATCCGGAGTATGCTATATTGACAAAGGAGCGTTCGGTTTCTGTAGCGGAATTACTTCCGTAACGTTCGAGGGCGAATGTCCGGTAATTGCTCCGGGTGCATTTACAGAACTTGCGCAGGATGCGGTTGCCTATGTTCCGGATGACCAGGTAGAAGCCTATACTGCAGCTCTTGAAGCGGCCGGCAGCATGTTAAGTGTACAGTCAAGCGGCCAGAATGCAGTCAGACAGGAACCGGTCTCTGACCTTGAAAATATCACATTTGACGCAGCAACCGGCACAATCACCCAATACAGTGGTTTTTCCGCAAGACTGGATGTACCGGAAGCAATTGACGGGGTTCCGGTCACTTCCATCGGACCCAATGCTTTTCAGGGAAATCGTTATCTTTGCTATGTAACACTTCCGGAAGGACTGACAACAATTGAAGATGAAGCATTTATGGACGCAGCGACACTGCTGTATGTAAAAATTCCATCTACACTGAAAAGTGTAGGGGATCGTGCTTTTTGCCATTCTTACAGAGGGTTTGCACTGGAACTTCCGGAAGGTCTTGAATATATAGGAGATGAAGCATTTGTTTATGCGGCTGTTGAGGGTTCACTCAATCTGCCGGAAGGTTTGACCAATATTGGTGACAATGCTTTTTATAATTGTCAGTGGATGAACAGGGTTTATATGCCTTCTACTGTAAAGTATATCGGAGAAAATGCTTTTGCATCCTGCAGCATAAGCTATGTCTATATCGATGCAGCAGAGCTTCCGTATATTGCGGAGTCTGCATTTGCAGAATGCACATTACTCGCGGATATTGATCTGAATACCAAATGTACGAAGCAGGAAATGCTGGATGTTCAGCAGATCGTAGATAATCTGGGACTCAGCTGCCGCGTATGGCGCAACCAGAATCCGGATGTTCAGTATTGCGACAATAATCTTGACACTTATATTGAAAGTCCTGACGGAGCATCCTTTTATATGACAGGCTACACTGGTGAAATGACAAATATCCGTCCATATGACGAATACAGTGTTGACGGTTCCGAGTATAAACCGGTGACGGGTCTGGCAGATGGTGCATTTAAGGGCAATCAGACGGTAAAATATTTTTCCGTTCCGTATAATGATGTATTTACTTATATAGGCAGTGAAGCATTTGCAGACAGTGTAGTGGAAACCGTCGATCTGTTTGATTCCGTAACAACCATTGGAGATGGAGCATTCCGTAATTGTCAGAATCTGAACGAGATAAAGATTCCTGATTCGGTCACTACAATCGGAGCCGGAGCCTTTGAAAATTGTCAGAATCTAAAAGAGATAAAGATTCCTGATTCTGTTACGACAATCGGAGCCGGAGCCTTTAAAAATTGTCAGAATCTGGAAGCAATAACGCTTTCGGAATCTGTTACTTCGATCGGAGCCGGTTCTTTTGAAGGAACTCAGATTACAAGTCTGGTGATTCCCGCAAATCTTGAAGTAAATGTCGAAGCACTGTCCGGAATCGGGCTTGACGGTATCCGGATGAGTGATTATGCGACGGATGAACAGCTTGCCGCATGGAATGATGTTCTGGATTATCCGTGGTATGATGCACTCGTACGTGAAAGTGAAGAAAGTGCGTTTGCAAAAATGCCGTTTAATCCTGCTTCAGAAGAATATTTCGACTTTGACGCGGAAACGGGAACCGTCACCGGGTATACCGGAACAGACATCGATGTTGTCATTCCGCACACGATCGGCGGTGTCGAAGTAAAGAAAATCGCAAGGAATGCATTTGAATGTGCCCGTGATTACACGGATACAGATATAGATACAAATCAGGATGACTGGCTGCATCTTCGTTCCCTGGTGATTCCGGAAACTGTAACAGACATCGAAGACTCTGCCTTTGAGTACTGTCAGCAGCTTGAAACGGTGATCTGTTACGGACCGCTTGAAAATACCGGAAGAGGCACTTTCTACAAAAACCGGTCACTGAAAACGGTGGTCTTTGTAAACGGAACGAAAATGCTTGACAATTATTTATTTGATGGCTGCAGCTCACTTACTCAGGTATGGTACAAAGGAAAAACAGACTATGTGGGTGAAGACTGCTTCAGAGGCTGTGGTATGGAATCGCTGGTAGTCAATGCAAAACAAATTGGTGCTACTGCTTTCAGAGAATGTACAAACCTGAAGGAAATCCATGTTCGTGACGGTGTGGAAAGCTTCTCCGCCAGCGCTTTCTATGGATGTACTTCACTGTCTGTCATCTGCTTTGATTTTACCGATGCAGAAGTGTTTGATACTCTGGATAGCTGTTCCGGAGACTGTGCAGCAGATCTTGTGATGAAGCTTCCGGCTTCCGCATCAGATGAAGCCCTCGGAGCGTTCTACAGTGTCTGGGAAAAAGGAAATCTGGGACCGGTTGCGGATGAAAGTCACGTAATAAAAGAAGACTGCACGGTTTTGGATCCTGAAAAACCGAATGTAATAGAACTCATGTCCCCGTATGATGTGACATATGACAGCAGTATGGTACCGGCGAAAAAAGCAGAGAAACCTGACGCAGGCACAGAGAAACAGGATGCCGTTCAGGAAACACCGGATGAAGAGAAAGAAACGTCTTCTGAGGGACAGACTCCAAGTGCAGCTGCGGGAGGAGATATGGCTTCTTTCACAGGTGTATGGAATGCAGTAAAAATTGTAGCAGAAGATATGGAATTAAATCTGGCTGATTTAGGCATGGTAATGCAGATGACACTGAATGCAGACGGTACCGTACAGATTACGGACAATGGGGAGGTTAAGGAGGCCTCATGGACATTCGAGAACGGAATCGGTCATATTGATAACCAGACTCTTACATTGACGGAAGATGGCATGCTCTGTGTGGAAGAAAACGGAGAAAAGGTATTGTTCGAACGAATAGGAGACGCCTGAAAAGCAGGTCGATTCGAGTGAAAAGGATGCTTAAGTTGAATGATTCAGCCGGAGTTGATTCTCCGGCTGAACTGATTTATTTATCATAATGGATATGATAAAAAATCAGACATGTGAGAATAATGTTTGATGCTTACCATGAAAGGAAAGGTAAAATGACCAGATTTTTGAGTTTATGTATGGATTTAAGAAACTGCAGGCACAGAACCCACAAAATCATATTCTTATTTACAGGAGTATTCGTCGGTTCCTGCATTCTGTATATCAGTTCCGTTTTTGCACAGACATCCAAAAACACTACTAAAAACATAATCTCTTCTGAAAAAGAAGGTAGTGAAACAGAAGAATACCGGAATCTGTCTCTTTACAGACAGACTGCTCAAAATACAGGCAGCATCTGCGGTGTACTGTTTCTCGGATATGTAAATGGAGGAGCGGGAAATATTTCTTCCGACAGTGCTTATCTGGAAGAGGTGCTGGATTTAAGCGGCTGTGCAGAAGAATGCACGTTTCTGAAAACAATTCCTGACGCAAACATTGTAGAGATTGAGGGAGGCAATGAACTTTACTGTATTTATCCGTGTGACGAAAAGGCTTCTTTGACGGTACATGAATATATGATTGATGAATCCAACAATTACAGCGGCGAAGCAGGAGAGGTTTTATACCACAGCGATTCCGGCGAACCGATTCTCCTGCGCTGCAATGTAAGTGAATGCGTCGCAGACTGTCAGGTCACCATTGAAGATTCTCAGGGAGAAGTATTGACATGGGTACCGATGATCTCTCTTTATGACGGAACGATAAGTGTTCCATGGGAGGCTCCATTTGTATACGACGCAACCTATGACGTGGTGGAAGGCTATGGCATTGATACAGAAGCGGAATATGAAGGAGAGTACGAAGGGGAAGAAAATATTCTTACAATTATGAAGGTTGTGAACTGCAATGAATGGGTGTCACTGAGAGAGTATCCTGATGTAAATTCCAATCGTCTGATAAAAATCCCGCTTGGAGCTCTGGTTCATAATTGTGTGCGGTATTCCGATGAATTCGTATTTGGAGAATATAATGGTCTGTACGGTTATGTCCTTTCTGATTATCTGGAATACTTCAGCGATGAAATTTATTCCGGGGAAGGTGATAGCCGGTATAGTGACAACGGATATTTTTACAATAGTATTCTGTCCTATGAGGAACTTATGGCTTCAGGCAATGAAATTTTAAATTACAGTAATGACCGGTATCATGTCGTGGCTGTACGTTCCTATGACAACGGAGAAACCCTTTGTGTCGGCTGTTATAACAGCGAAAATGAACCGCTCTGGGGTTATATAACAGGGGTCAATGAGGTTACAGAACTGACTGCGACAGATGCCTTTGTTACAGTTACAGGGGAGAGGCCGGGAGTGATCATCGGCAATTCACTTCAGGGACTGCATATGATCGATATGGAAACCGGTGAAGTATTATGGTTAAGATCCTACGAGGAGCTGCATCTTACTGGTTCTGTGTGCCTGGCCTCGGATGAAGACGGAACGATGTATGCTGCAGGCTATTATGGAGCAGAAATTGTTGCAATCGCTGAGGATGGAACAATTCTCTGGTGGGCGGATCCGGGTAATAGTGATGTTTACTGGCCATATGAGATCATCGTCGAAGATAATGTGATTGTTGTAAATTATTCCAGTGGAACAGAAATGGGACATTTTGTTGTCGCATACAGAAAAGACGGATCTCCCGACTGGATGGACATCCTTCCGTATTGATGAAAGTAATGTCTTATGTGCATTATTATGATACAAAGGTCAAAAGGTCATGTGTTTCATTCTTGCATGAAAAAACATGACCTTTGGGACCCGAATTATTAATTTAACGGGGAGGTGGAAAAGTGTCTGAAATGATACATAAGGAACCGGTTCGGATCTTCTGTAAATATTGTGGTTCTCCTGCCGGGTTTGATATCCTTCATCAGACGTATCGGTGTCCGCATTGCGGGAGAGAATCCGGGATTCAGGAAGCGAAAAATGAGGTTCTTCACTGGAGAGAACTGCAGAAACAGAATTCAATGAAACCGGAAGAAAGCGAACAATTTGAGGAATGTACCTGTCCATCATGTGGAGCGCATGTAATCTTTCCGGAAGGAGAGGTTTCTGTAACATGCGATTTTTGCGGAAGCAAACTGGTTCATAACAGCTTTACCGATGAAAGACAGATGCCTGATCTGATCATTCCATTTTTTATTACAAAAGAGGAAGCAAGAAAGCGGATGCTGGACTGGGGACATCAGCATGAGAATACACCGGAAGGAAGAAGTATCGTTTCCGGCATGGGAAATTTTAAGGGATATTATCTCCCCTATTATCTTGTATACAGGCCCGTCTATGGAACCGTGACAAGGGAAGGAACAGACCGGACGGATTGCTGTATCAAAAGAGCGTAAAAAAACATCCCGTCCATGGATGGCTGAACCGCTGCTTTATACGATAGCTGCCACATTACTGTCCAGTTCCTTCTGTCATTTTAATCCGGAACCCCCTCTTTTTATTCGGTTTCGTATTCGCCTGTATCTTTTTTGGAATTATGGGCGACGGAAGGCATTCCCTGATTCAGAGGATTACGCTTCGCACGCAGACAGCAAAAGCCGAAAGAGAAAATGGTACGCTGGAAATACTGGAAGAGCGGGACATCCTTAAGAATCATTTTGATAATACACCGGTATTCTTTGAACCTGACGGCAATGGAAACAATATCCCAAACATTGAGTTCAGGGGCACGAAACTACTGTCTTAATGACGGTAGCCACACTATTTTCCTCAACACCAGGGGAAAGAATAAAGTAGAGGTATCCGAGGGTCTTGTAAATTTTCTGGAATATGTTGAGTCAGGTCACTGTAATACTGGCACTGCCTGCCGGGATAACTTTATTAATCGTCTTCAGAAAGCGGTAGAGGATGTCATAAAAAGCAGTGAAATGGAGGGACGCTATATGCAGTTTAGAGAAATACTCGATGAAGATTATCTTAAAAATGCGGCTGCTGCGAAATCTATACCAGAGTTTGAATCTCGCATAAACGAAAAAGCATAAGTAACTTGTTTCATTTGAGTAAAACGGAGGAATTCTATGGAATTCTAATGATAACATACTCAAAGTACAGATGAGAAATGAAAGATATGAAATAGGGGACAGGATCACTTGGCTCATTGACTCTTTGAGTCGAGGTTTCTGTTCCCTTGTCTTATCTATTTGCCGATTTACCGTGGACTTATCGAAAGATATTGTGTTCAGGGAGTATTAAGCGTGTTTAGACTTTTTTCACATTATTTTAAGATTGCATATTTTTATTTTCAATCCCTGAACACAATGTGTGGAAAAAGTCGGTCAACCTCATTTAGAGTAGAAAGGTGCTTCGAATGCTTGAAAAACAAGGCTTGAGGGAAGATTGGATTTATTTGGAAAGGATGATTTTTTATAAAAATCGAGCAAAATATATAGAAAAAAGGAATTGAAAGAAGGAAAAAGTCGGTCAACCTCAGACCTCTATTTGCAAATAATAGAAAAGCTTTAAATTTAGGCATTTGTAGGGTGTGATGAAAAGGAGATTGACCGACTTTTTGGGAGAAAATGCTTGTAAGCAGAGGAAAAAAGAGGTAATATAAATGAGAAGACAGCAGAAATACTGTTGTTGTACCTTACCTATGAGGAATTGACACTCTTTCGAATCGTCGTCATAATAATGTTTTAAAGTGAAATACTGGTTGTACCTTACCTATGAGGAATTGACACTATCAATTTCTGCTTGTTTCTGTTGAATTGATTGATGATGAGAAGTTGTACCTTACCTATGAGGAATTTCAAATTCAAGAGGTGATATTTCGAATGTATGTAATATTGACTTATGACGTTCAACAGTTGCGTGTTGCAAAGGTACATAAAGTATGTAGAAAGTATTTAAAGCATATTCAGCGTTCGGTATTCGAGGGAAATATTTCTGCGAAACATTGAGTTCAGGGGCCAATGTGGTCAACTTAAGTAATTTGACAGAATGATAAATTC
>CAMBAL010000083.1 GCA_945864225.1 uncultured Blautia sp.
AGTCTGATTATAGCACATTTTTTAACTATCAACAACTTATTTTATTATATACTAGAGTGTGTCTGAAAATTGCTTTCCGACAGATATGCGTCACAATTTGTGGGAAATTCGACTCAAATGAGAGAAGCATAGCAGGCTATGTTGACCGAATTTTTCCAAACATAGGAACAGAAATAAAAATATATTTTTATTCAGCCAATCAACGAAAGGAGATATCGGATGGAAAAAAATCACAGCAACGAAAAAGGCCAGAATTCAGACAATCTTTATCATGTTTCTTACGAAAATTATCTGAATACGAACGCATGTACAGAATGCACCGGACTCATGCCCAAAGCACCGGACGGGCAAAAAGAATGGGATTCTTATCTGGAAATATATGATTTCCTTCCCATCCCGCCAAAAGATCAGGACAGAAACTGACATGCAAGATACCGGAGGATATCATGAAAAAATTTTTCGCTTCATGCAGCTGCTTAATACTTCTTCTTTCTTTATCCGGATGCAGTCCCGGAGCAGTCATTGACCGCTTTGTTTCCACTGAAGATTCTTCTGTTCAGGAAACAGTCCAGGACAAACCGCGTGTGTATATGGATGAAATCCGGGGAATTTTGCAGGACTTTACCGGAAGTCAGGTCACCATTCTTTCTGACAAAACCCTATACACCTTCGATGTCTCTCAGGCTTCTCTGGAATGTCAGGGAGGTATGATCACCGGAGACGAAGTCAGCATCATTTATGAAGGACAGCTGGAGGATTCCGATACCAGCAATGTAAAGGCTCTGAAAGTCGTGGATGAGTATCACAAAAAGACAGATCTGGAAGACCGCACAATCAAGGGAACAGTTCTTGATCTGACTCTCAATACCATCACCATCAAATCCGAAAAGGGAAACACAGTAATGTTCCCCTCCGCAGGTACCAGACAATACTACGAAAACGGAATCAAAAAAGGAACTCCTGTTTATCTCCACTATAAGGGAAAAATCCTCTCCACCGACGATACCGGATACAATGCAAATCACCTGAAGGTACTGAGTATTTCTGATATTGATCCACTGAATGTTCCAAAACCCACGCCAACTCCAGCCCCTGAAGAGAATGCGCCAAAGGAGCAAAAGCTTTTCTGTATTGTCCAGAATGTAAGCCAGAATACCCTTCATACCATCCTGGAGGGAACAGATACTTCTCTGGCACTGGATATGACAGCTCTTCCCTGTTATTTTCCAGGCGGAATTGCAGAGGGATCTCATGTTTCCGTTATTTATACAGGAGAATTTAATGGAACGACCCTCGACGGACTGACGATTCTCGGAATCACAGGCGAAAATCCTGCATCCGAAAAAGATTCCAGGATTTCTTTTCGGATAACAGGAAGCATTATTGGATCAACCTCCAATACGGTCACCATCCAGACCTATGACAATGCAATGATCACGTTCCGTACCGACCAGGCACAGAACGCATCCACCGGAGATCTGGCAATTGGATGCGGAGTACGTATCACTTACAATCCCGCCGCTTCTGCCCAGACCAATATTTATTCCTGTCTCAAAATTGAAGATGCATAAAACAGTGTTCAGAAAACAATGGGACTCTATACGGATGAATTTTTCCTTCATAAAATCAGGAAAAATGATATGTATGAGTCCCTTTTTATGTTTCTTTGAACATGATATACATAATTACATTGCTCTGAACATACCAAATTATGTCATGCACAATATGCCATCTCAATTTCTGCAAAATCTCCGGTATATCTCATATTCCCCATTTTCCAGCCGTGTCCGAACTTCTGCTGTGTCACCAAGGATCTGTAAAAATGCAGACAATTCATCCTCAATGCCCTTACCATGAGGTACCTGATAAGCACCGGCATCGCTTCCAGGCGCGATCATGGCACCTTTTTCATATGCCAGACGAAGATTTGCAGCAGCATGATCCATAATTGGACGGATCACACGATCTTCGTATCTGCCGCACCCCATCAGATTTCTCACAGTCACCAGCGTGGGAACCCATACCGTTCTGCTCTGTGCAAGCATCAAAACGGTCTCTTCATCCATATAATTTCCATGCTCCACACTGTCGACACCTGCCTCCAGCGCAGCCTGCACCCCATATACACCATTTGTATGGCTCATGACAGCAAATCCTTCTTCATGGGCAATATGTACCATCTCTCTGACTTCAGCGGCTTCCAAAGGTGTTCCAGTCACTTTTCCATGGTTATCAAAATCCAAAAGCCCCGTGGTCATGATTTTGATAAAATCAGCCCCTTCTTCACGCGCTTCCAGTACTCTCTGATAATACTCTCTCAGATTTCTGAAACTTCTCCCCACAATCGAACCATAATGTCCTTCTTTATGAATGGCAAAAACAGGCGTACGATAGTCAATCCCATATTCCGGGGCAAGTTCTTTCGCACGCCGTGATACTCCATAAGAGTCACCGCCATCTCTCACAAAGCTTACTCCCACATCCTGATATGCTTTCAGATGCCTCCGTATCACGTCGTCCTGTACCTGTTCTGCATGAAGTTCTACTGCTTTTCTGTAATTTTTCCCATCCATAATGATGTGTGCATGACATTCTCCAAACATTTTCTTCACGCTTCACTCACCTGGTTTCCAAAAAAATTTCTGATTTCTTTTTCTCCCGCCTGTACGGAGCCCTGCACAAAGTTCGGCTTACCGCCGCCTCTTCCCTGAAGAGCCTGATTCATATCTTTCGTCAGCTGACGAAGATCTCCATCGGTCTGCCCCATAGCATATTTATAGCTTCCGTCAGGATTTCTGGAAAAGACCGCACATCTTCCTCCGCAGCTCTGCATTACTGCATCTGCCAGTCTTCGCACACTGTCTGCCTCCAGCCCTTCCTGAAACAGAAGTACATCACCAGCACCTGCACATCTGGCTGC
The DNA here is from genome assembly GCA_945864225.1 of uncultured Blautia sp. GTDB lineage: Bacteria > Bacillota > Clostridia > Lachnospirales > Lachnospiraceae > Blautia_A. Next base: position 2,921 of record CAMBAL010000083.1, read on the forward strand.
TTCGCCTGCAAATACTTTCTCCTCCATGCGGTTCACCTGCCCTTTCAAACGGAAATTCTCTTCCGCAAGGCGTTCTACCGCCGCTGCTGTCTGTGTAGGTTTAGCAGACAGGCAGACAGAAACACGATGATTCTGTTCGTTTACCATATTCAGATAATCCAGAACTCTCCGTCCGGAAATCATTTCCATTCTGACACCTTCCCGGAATTTCACAACAGAAAGAAGCTTCACCATTCCAATCTCTCCGGTATGCGTAACATGAGTGCCGCAGCATGCACAGAGATCGGAACCGGGAAACCGTACAATCCGTATTTTTCCTGTCAGTTCCTTCTTACTTCTGTATGGAAGTTCCTTCAGTTCTTCCGGCGATGGATAGGTAATTTCCACCTGACTGTCTTCCCATATTTTCTCATTGGCCTTCGCCTCAATCTCTGCCATCTGTTCTTCATCCAGCATTCCATTAAAATCGATTGTGATCACATCGCTTCCCATATGAAAACCAACATTGTCATAACCAAAAGCTTCGTGAACCAGTCCGCTGACGATATGCTCCCCGGAATGCTGCTGCATCAGATCAAACCGGCGCTCCCAGCAGATCCTGCCCGTTACTTCCGTGCCTGGCTGAAGCGGAATATCCGTATAATGCAGAAGTTCTCCATCTTTTTCATGAACTTCTTTTACCTCTGCTTCATTCAGGTATCCTGTATCACTCGGCTGACCGCCTCCTTCCGGATAAAATGCACTCTGGTCCAAAAGGATATGATATCCTTTTTTGGCCTCACGGCATTCCGTTACTGTGGCATGAAATTCTTTCCTATATACATCTTCATAATACAAACGTCTTGTCTCTGTCATGTTTTTCTCCCTCTGCTGTCATTCCTCCCGATATCCTGTCGGGATTTTTCCTTTTTTCTGGTAACAGTATAGACCATCCTGAAAAAAAAGCCAAATAAAATTTATTTTTTGAAGGGAATCACCAAACCTCTGCGTTATAATATATGAACGGGGAACGAAAGGGGGCTGATTCTATTACATCCGAACAGTATCTGGAATATCTGATAGATCATTATCAGAATCTTGTGTATTCCATATGTTTAAAATCTGTAGGCAATCCATTTGACGCAGAAGATTTGACACAGGAAGTATTTTTGTCAGCCTATAAAAATCTTTCCCGCTTCGACGGCACTTATGAAAAAGCATGGCTTGGTAAAATTGCTGTCCGAAAATGTCTCGATTTTCTGAAGTCATCCGGAAGAAGAACCATGCCGGCAGATGATACCTGTTTTTCTCAGCTTCCGGATAAGAATCCTTCTCCTGAGGATACATGTCTTGCCAATGACGCCAATTGCCATATCCGTCATCTTTGCAGCCAGCTTCGCAGTCCCTACCGCGAAGTTGCAGTCTCGCATTTCTGTGATGAACTTTCTGTTGTCGAGATTGCCAGACGCAACGGCAAGAATCCCAAAACAATCCAGACCCAGCTATACCGTGCAAAGGCAATGCTGAAACAACTTCTGGAAGATGAACATTCACCACACGGGCAGAACAGACCACACAAAAGAGCTGATTACCCGCTGCATAATCAGAAAGAAAGGAGTGGATAAAACATGCATATCTTGCAGGAAGAATTAAACAGCTTTCAACAGCTTTCTGATTCTATGAGTACAGAAGAAACGATTGCTTTTCTGGAACATATGGAGCATTGCGATTACTGTCTGCAGCATATGCTTGATCATGAAAAAACATTTCAGGCAGCACAGGCACCGGCATACCTTAAGGAGCAAATTCTTACAAAAGCATCCACCCCTTCCGTACGGGCAGACAAAACCATTCATACGGTTTCGTACCGTATGCAGCTGTTCTATTGCGGACTGAAAACCGCCGCCGGAGTACTTATGGCACTATTCCTTCTGTTCAGTGTAACAAAAGTAGATTTTGCCAGCATTACACCCGAAATTACCACACAAAAAGAACTCCCGGTTATCCCTTCCGGCACACAGAAATCTCAAAATTATCTCCAGGATTTCTCCCGGAAGATCAATCAGAATCTGAATGAAGGTTCCGATACACTGGCTGGGTATTTAACCGAATTTTCCAACAAAATCATCAATGGAGGCAGATAACATGACAAAACAAAAAAAAGGTTTTTGGACTTTCATCTTTTCACTGATTCCCGGAGCCGGAGAAATGTATATGGGATTTCGTAAACAGGGTATCAGTATCATGCTGCTGTTCTGGGGCATTATCGCAGTTGCATCCGGAACAAGTCTGAACTGGATCATCATGCTCCTTCCCATTCTCTGGTTCTACAGTTTTTTCAATGTACACAACCTGAAGTCACTTTCTGAAGATGAATTTTACGCAATTGAAGATAATTATGTTCTTCATCTGGATCAGGTTATCGGAGATGCTGATCTTTTTGTAAGTAAATACCGTACGATTGTAGCTGTTTTGCTGATTTTTTTCGGAGTTTCTATTCTCTGGTCCAATTTTACAGAGCTTTTATACTGGATTCTCCCATCACGACTGGCAGATTTCATCAGCAATATCACCTACCGGCTTCCGGAAATTGTCATTGCTGTAGCTATTATCATCGCAGGATGCTACATCCTTTCTCACAAAAAAGAACAGCTGGACAATGACTATAAAGATTCACAGCCGGAAGAACACTACTGGGAGCCCTATCGTCCCTTCCAGCAGTCTGCAGATTCCAATACCGCTCCTGCCACCGGCAACTATCCGGAACATTCAGCAGCTACAGCAGACAGCACCGAACCTGCAGCAGCTGTACCAGCAACTGCTCTATCCGAAACAGTATCTGAGAATTCGGAAATACCTGCTTCCAGGCGTGGATAACGCCAGAATCAAACAGCCCGCCCAGGTCATCATTCACGGCCTGGCGGGCTTCTTTAGTATCTTTTGTATCCTTCACAACTCCTGCATCTTCTGCCATCTGCTGTTCACCGGAAAAGACGGCTTCCCATTCTTTCGCAACTAATCAATCCTTCATAAGCACCGAAACTTCCCCATATGACAAAACAGAAATCGTCCCGTCCTCTTCCTCTACCCGCAGGCATCCGTCCGGACAAATATCCAAAGCTCTGGCATGACGGCTCCGACTGCCGTCCATAATCGTAATTTCTCTTCCGGGTATCATATTATGTTCAACATATACACTGGAAAGTTTCAGATGCGCAGTTTCCTCCAAGAGAAAATTAACTATTTCAGCGGTCAGCAAATTCCGGTCAATTCCGGATGCAGATGTCTCATCCGGATAAAGTGCGCCGGCAATCCCCTGCAATTCCTCCGGATATCCCACAGCCGCACAATACAGGTTCAGACCGATTCCAACGATTGCATATTCAATATTGCCGCTCTCAAAATCCGTAATCGCTTCTGTTAAAATACCGCAGACTTTCCGTCCATGGAAATAGAGATCATTTACCCATTTGATATCCAGACTGATGCCGCAAACCTTCTGTACAGCCTTATACACTGCAACAGCCGCTGCTGTAGTCAGAAGCAGACTTTCCTGAAGCGTTTCTCCCTTTGGTTCCAGAACAACACTCAGGTAGAGTCCGGCATCTTCCGGAGAATAAAAGCTTCTGCCCCGCCTGCCGCGACCTGCCGTCTGCTGCTGTGCGATCACAAAAGATCCATGCCCTGCCTCGCCGCTGACTGCCGCCTGCTTGGCAAGCTGATTGGTTGACCCGGCTTCCCTGTATAATTTCAGATACACATCCGGCTGATTCAGATAAAGTCGAATTCCTTCCACAGACAATCGGTTACTGTCTCTGCTCAGCATATATCCTCTATTAGTTCCCGCCTCAATCGCATATCCCTCCTCGCGGAGAGCTTTCACCGCCTTCCAGACAGCTGCTCTGGTACACTGGAGTTCTCCTGCAAGAGCTTCTCCCGATAATGTTTCCCCTTTATGCTGTTCCAAAAGTTCCAAGAGTCTGGATTTTACCGTCATAAAATGCCCTTTCCTCCCGTATTTATATTTCTGTATTTTTATTTCTGTATTTATATTTCTGTATTTTTATCTCTATATTCGTATTTCTGTTCTCTTATCTCTGTTTTCTTATCTCGGTATTCTCATTTCTATTCTCTGTACTGTTCCAGTGCGTGTTCAAGAAACTCTTTGTATTCCTTCCTGACATTCTTCGGAGAAGTAATCACTACCCCTGCTCCAAGTCCTGCCAGCCAGCCAAAAAACTGACTGCTCACATTCACACGCACCTGAACTGCAAAGTGTTCTTCGTCCTGTTTATGAATCATCACATCATGCCCAAACCGGTCAATGACCACTCCTATAAGAGGATTCTCAAACACCAGCCGGACCGACTCTTCTCTTCCGCCAAACATTCCGAACGTGCCGGACGTAAATTTCGCCGGATCAAAATTCCGGAAAAATTCTTCTCCGTTACGCAATTCTTTCTCAACAGAAATGCTGAGCATTTTATCCACACGATAATGCTTGACAATTCCACTGTTCTCATCAAGTCCCACAAGATAATAATTTTCATCCTTCCAGATCAGTTCCCATGGACTGATCCGGTATCTCTCCCCGTCTTTCTTCAGACGCATCTCTTTGGATACTGTCCACTCATAATACTGAAAGCTGATCTGGCGGTTTTCGGAAATTGCCTCATGTATGCAGTCAATATTATAATAAACACTCTCATTCATCGTCTTCACACGGCTTCCCACATACACCTGCCGCTGAAGTTTCTTAGCCTCGTATTCACTTGTCAGACTTTCCAGTTTACGAATCAGCTGACGTGATTTTTTCTGCGTGATAAATTTCGATGACTGAACTGCATCTACCAGAAGCTTCAGTTCAGCCATCTGAAATTCCCGGCTGGCAAGAAAAAAGCCGGACGGTTTCTCTCTTCGGTTCACAATATCCATTCCATAAATGCGAAGCATCTCAATATCATCATAAACAGTCTTGCGCTCTGCTGAAATTCCATAATCTCCCAGATACGCGATCAGATCATTAACTGTAAGCGGATGCTGTTCATCACTCTTTTTACGGAGTGCTTCCATCAAATATATGACTTTCAGTTTCTGACGAAAAGATTTCGGCATATCATGTATCCTCGTAATTATTTGTCTGTCAATCCCGCTACTACTCCAAAATATAATACAGCAAACGCAAACACAACGGCAATCATATCCGCCGTATGAAAATCAATATTCAGGATCATCGCTCCTCCAATCATGATCTCAATCGTTACAAACAGACCGAGAAACATCGCCATGGATCTGGAAAGTTTCCCTTCCTGTTTCTTACCTGTATGCGGATAATAGCCGTTGTCTGCAAATGCAATAATCTTTCTGTCCCTGATTTCTTTCTTTGAACTCAACATAAAATATTCCTCCTCACATATCATATGTCTGATCAAATGTATTCAGGAATTTCATTCGAACATATTTTCCGAACACATTTTCCGAACATGTTTTCTGTATATGGATAGTATCTCACATATTGAGTCCAATAAAACGGTATGAACTTGTTTTTTTCAGAACTTTTGTTCGTTTTTTCAATGTACTGTTCTTTCCAAAACCGATAACTGGAATCTTCTACATCAATCCGGCAAAAAAAGATGCAGCTATTACTGTCAGAAGTCCGGCCACTGCAATTGCCAGACTGCTCATTGCCCCTTCGATCTCACCAAGCTCCATGGCCTTTGCCGTACCGATGGCATGGGCAGAAGTACCCAGTGCCAATCCTTTCGCAATAGGTTCATGAATCCCAAAAAGGCGGCAGACTACTTCACCGGTCATATTGCCAAGAACTCCGGTAATAATGATCACTGCCACAGTAATAGTCACAATTCCTCCAAGTTCTTCCGACACGCCCATTCCAATTGCAGTTGTAATGGATTTCGGCAGAAGAGTAACATATTGCTCATGAGAAAGACTAAAAAGCTTTGCCAGAAGAAATACACTGAAAAGGCTTGCGAACACGCCGGAAAAAATGCCTGCAGCAACTGCTTTGATATTCTTTTTCAGCAAAGTCAGCTGTTCATAAAGAGGTACTGCCAGACACACAGTTGCCGGTGTCAGAAGATAACTGATGTATTTCCCGCCCTCATAATAGCTGTCATAGTCAACACCCAGAACCGCCAGAACACCAATCACGCACAGTATGGCAATCAGAAGCGGATTAAAAATGGCAAGTCTGAATTTCTTTTTCAGAATCAGTCCCAATTCATAGGCTGCCAGACTGACCAGAGCTCCCCAGAATACCGAAAGATTTAAAAATTCATTCATTTTCTGCGTCTCCTTTCTTCATATCTGATCACAGCCTGCGTCACACGTCCGGTAACTGCCATGACAATTACAGTTGTCAGAATTGTAATAATCGCAATAGGCACAAACACCGGCCTTAACACACCCCAGGAGGACATCAGGCCTACCCCTGCCGGAATAAACATAACCGGCATAATCTCCACAAGAAATGCCGCAGTTTCTTTCACCTGCTCTGTTTTTAAAAGCCCGCTCATAAGAGCTGCCAGCATCAGAATTAATCCATAAACACTTGCCGGTACCGGAAAAGGCAGTAATTTATACAGCACTTCTCCAACAAACGATACCAGCAGAATAATGCAAAACTGTCTTACATATTTCATAATAATCTCCATTCCGCCGCCAAGCGGCGGCACAAATAGTAATGAAAGT
>CAMBAL010000084.1 GCA_945864225.1 uncultured Blautia sp.
CCGGATATCCTTCTCTGTGAGCAACTCTTGCCATTGCAAGATACATACCAACTTCAGAGCATTCTCCTTCGAAGTTAGCTCTTAAATCAGCAAGAATATCTTCGCTGACACCCTGAGCAACGCCAACAACATGCTCAGCTGCCCATGTCATTTCAGAATCCTGTTTGGAGAATTTTTCAGCTGGTGCTTTGCAGATCGGACATGCAGCAGGTGCTTCTTCTCCTTCGTAAACGTAACCACAAACATTACATACCCATTTTGCCATAGTTATGATCTCCTTTTCTTATATAAATATTTTTGTTTTTAATAATAGTAATTATTACTGTTTTAAAATATCATACTATTTGTAAAATGTCAATACTATTTTCCTGATTTTCCTTCTTTTTCATACACTCTTCACAAATTCCGAAAAATCTGGCAGTATAACCGGTAATCTTTCCGGCGAAGTCTTCCTGCACTTCTGACAGGAAACTGCCGGTATCTGGAGCTTCGATATCGACGATTTTGCCGCAGTCCGTGCAGATAAAATGGCAGTGCGGTTGAATCCGTCCATCGTAACGGTCAGCACCGCCGAAGCTTGAAAGCTTCCGGATTTCTCCGAGATCAGTGAGGAGGGAGAGGTTGCGGTAAACGGTTCCCAGACTGATATTCGGATAAATCTGCTTCATATTTTCGTAGACTGTATCCGCTGTCGGATGCGAGGTCTGTGTCATAAGAAATTCTTTAATGGATTCTCTCTGACGACTGTACTTTAGAGCAGCCATGGCACTCCTCCTTTCTCTAAAAACAGTAATTATTACTGATACTGTCACTATAATATATAACCTATGAAATGTCAAGGTATATTTTACAGATGTATATTTCCCGTATTGGAATTTGACCGGATTTCAGTTATACTATAAAAAAATACCTGAAACATAAGGTGGAAGGAGTTTATTTTTGAATAAGGGAAAGAGAACAGAGATTGTTTTTTGTTTATTTATTGGGGTTGCTCTGCTTTTTCTGGTATGCTTTTCCGGTGCTTTTGGCGGAAACAGCAGCAGGGTGTCGATGAAGAGCGCGGTAAAACTGGACAGTGAAACGGAAAAAAAGGACGGTGTCCTGATACATACTATTGTTTTGTCGGAGGATTTCGAGGAGCCTCAGACGATTTTATTTAAAACAACGCATACCATTGTAGAGGTGCTGCTGGATCAGGAGGTAATTTACCAATATGGCCGGGAGGAGAATGCTCCTGATTTTATGAAATCACCCGGCAGTTTGTGGCATTTTGCAGAAATCCCCGGAGACAGCGCAGGCAAAACACTGGAAGTCCGGATTATCCCCGTATATAACGGATATTATGGAAACACGGCTGTTTTTGAATACGGAAGCAGAAACGCATGTGTGATGGAACTGTTCCGAAGCTTTCTTCCGGTTCTGATTATTAACTGTATTATTATTTTTGCCGGTATTCTGAGTTTGATTCTGCATTTTGCAACTTTCAGACGCAGGAAACAGGAGGAAATCGGCGGTTTCTGGTGTGTTGGGCTTCTTTCGCTGACAATAGCAGTATGGTCTCTCTGCCAGTCCGGATTTCTTCAGTTTCTGATTCCAGACGGAAGAACTCTGTATTATGTTGATTTTTTCAGTTTTTATCTGTTTCCGGTGCCGTTTAATCTGTTTGTATATGATATTTCGCGATCAAAATACCGGAAAGGATTTCTGTGGTTCTCCTGGGCTTATCTGATTAATATGGGGTTGACTCTGTTTCTGCAGATGCTGGGAATCATTGATATTTTTGCAACATTGCCTGTCACCCATGTGATTATGGCAGCGAATGTGGTATATGTGTTCAAAGCTATTCACTATGAGGCGAGCAAAGGAGATAATCCATTTGCACAGAAATTTAAATTTCCTTTGTATATGGTTATGATTTTCAGTGCAACGGAACTGGTGGCCTACTATGCGAGAGGATTCCGGAAAACATCAGTTTTTCTGCCTGTCGGAACGATTGTTTTTATTATTATGCTGATCTGGATTCAGGTTATCCGGTATTATAAGGTGGTAATGGATGAAGAGAAGATTACCTATCTGAAGAAACTGGCCAATATTGATATGCTGACAGAAGCGCTGAATCGGAATGCATATGAAAACACAGTGAAATATCTGGAAGAACAGGAAGTGGAAATCCAGACAACAGGGCTTTTGCTTTTTGATGTGAATGATATGAAATGCATCAATGACCAGTATGGACATGAGAGCGGTGACGAAGCTCTGAAATATTGCTATCAGTGTATCTGCAAGGCATTTAATGCGGAAGGAAACTGTTTCCGTATCGGCGGTGACGAATTTGCCTGTGTGTTTGACAAAAATGAGAAAACGGAATTGGAAGCGGAGATGAAGAAATTTGAGCTTCTGGTGAAAGAGGCCTCCGAAGATTTGCAGTTCCCGTTCAGTGTGTCGGTTGGATATGCCTGCTATGAAGAAGGCGTGGATGAGGGATTCAAAGATATTGTCCGCCGCAGTGATGCCATGATGTATCGGGAGAAGAGAAAAAGAAAACTTCTGGATACAGCTGGACGGAGAGAAAAACAGAGGGGAATCCAGAAAGGTCTTCTTGCCGCGGATTATGAAGAAAAAGTGCTTCAGGCGAAGAAATATCAGGAAATATCTGTGGAGGAACTGTGTGAGTTTATTGATCTGCTCAATCCGAGCACCAATGACTGCCAGTATATTCTTGATTTCCGGTCAGATTTTTATTATATCGCACCGCATGCGCTGAACCGCTTCCTGATTGAAGTGAATTCTTTTCATAATGTAATGGAAAACCACCGAAAGTTTGTTTACAGTGAAGATTACGATGTTCTGAAAGCGGAGTTTGATGATCTGCTGAATACAGACCGCTGTCTTCACAATATGGAGTACCGGTGGCTGGATATTAACGGAAATCCGGTATGGATCAACTGCAGGGGTTATGTGGTCCGGGATGATGGAGGAAAAGCTCTTTATATGGTGGGCTGTATCAACGAGATCGGTGCCAGACAGAAGGCAGATAATGTCAGTGGACTTCTGGGAGAATCCAGTCTGCAGGAATATCTTGATAAATGGACAGGGCATTTTCCGAAAGGATATCTTCTCCGCGTTGGAATTGATGATTCCCGGGAAATTAATGAAAAATTCGGTGTGGAATGCAGCGATATGATTCTGCGTGAGACTGCCGCCTGTATTTCCAGAAATATTTCCAGCAGGCAGAGACTGTATAAGATGACTGAAGATGAACTGCTGGTACTGGATTTCAGCGGAGGAACGGCGACAGATGCACGAATCCTTTTCGAAAAAGTGCGTGAGGCGGCAGGTCAGTTTGTGGAAGATAACGGGTTTGAGGTGGTATTTACCGTATCAGGCGGTACAGTACCATGCAGCAGTCTGGAGGAACATACTTATTCCAATGCAATGATGCTTTCGAAATTTGCTCTGGATGAAGCGAGAATGGGAGGCAAAAATCATTATTATCTGTTTAGTCATGGGGACTACAGAGGATTTTTGCGTAAACAAAATCTGTCCAGAATACTGAGGAAATCTGTAAATCACGGTTATGAGGGCTTTGAAGCTTTTTATCAGCCTCTGTTTCGGAGTGAGGAAGGCCGGCTTCGTCTGTATGGCGCGGAAGCTCTTCTCCGGTTCCATTCGGAAGAATACGGACAGGTGTCACCAGCGGAATTCATCCCGATTCTTGAAGAAACAGGTCTGATCATTCCGGTAGGACGGTGGATCCTTCACAATGCGCTGAAAAGCTGCAGGCTGATCCGTGAAAACATTCCTGACTTTTATATGAGTATCAATTTTTCACATGTACAGGCTTCCAGGACAAATATTGTTCAGGAAATTGCTTCTGCGGCGAGAGAGGCGGGAGTTCCTGCTTCGGCGGTGATTCTGGAACTGACGGAGAGCGGGCTCCTCAAGGCTGATCAGAACGCGGGAAGATTCTGGTCAGAACTGGACGCTTGCGGAATTAAGCTTGCACTGGATGATTTTGGCACAGGGTATTCCAATTTTCAGTATCTCAGTGAACTGAAACCGCATATCATCAAAATTGACCGTTCTTTTGTAGAAAAAGCAATGGTGAAGGAAACAGAATATGATCTGCTGTCGCTTCTGTGTTCTATGACTCATCAGCTGAAACTGAAGCTTTGCATTGAGGGCATTGAGAATGAGAAAGAATGGGAACTTGTACGCAGTTTTGCACCGGATTACTGTCAGGGATTTTTCTTCGGGAAACCGTGTCCGTATGAGGAGTTTACAGAGAAATTTGTAGAAGCCAGAGACAGCCGGTACATCAGTTCGTAAATAACGATATCAGCCGATGTGTCAAAGTGTGTTTGAAATTTCATGTTTTGTATGATAAGAAGAAGGCTTCTTCAAATCTTATGGAAATTGCAGACTTATGAAAACTGCAGAAGATAAAAGTGCTGCGGAAAGGAGAGTCTATGAAAAGATGTCCTTTACACAGCACTTATTTATATCAGAGAAAAGTGCTCCTTATCTTCCTCTGATATAAATAAGTCCTTAGTGAAGGATTTTTTATAGGCAGAATCACAGAAACTAAGAAAGTCTTAAGATTTTACCCCTTTCATCTTAAGTTCTTTTTGATATCCTGTGAGTATGCAGGAGATGAGAAAAATCTCAGACAGTAAAAGGAAGCAGCTGTGAAAATATAGACAGCTGTAACAGGGGGAGGTGTGTGAATTGGCGAATATTCTGGTCTGTGATGATGACAGAGACATTGTCGAGGCGATTGATATTTATCTGACGCAGGAAGGCTATCAGGTTCTGAAAGCATATGACGGTGAAGAAGCGCTGCGTATGCTGAAGGGCCATCCGGTAGATCTTCTGATCATCGATATCATGATGCCGAAGCTTGACGGTATCCGGGCAACGCTGAAAATCCGGGAGGAAAACCCGCTGCCGATTATTATTTTGTCTGCGAAATCCGAGGACGCGGATAAGATACTTGGTTTGAATGTAGGCGCGGATGATTATGTAACCAAGCCTTTTAATCCACTGGAACTGGTGGCGAGAGTAAAATCCCAGATTCGAAGATATACAAGACTGGGGGCGGCTGTACAGCACAGGGAACAGGAGCATGTGTATGAGACCGGCGGATTGTCCGTGAATGATGATCTGAAGGAAGTACGGGTAGATGGAGAAACAGTGAAACTGACACCGATTGAATACAATATTCTTCTTCTGCTTATGAAGAATCAGGGAAAAGTTTTTTCTATCAATCAGATTTATGAAAGTATCTGGAATGAAGAGGCTTTTGCGGCAGATAATACTGTTGCTGTTCATATCCGGCATATCAGGGAAAAAATTGAAATCAACCCGAAAGAACCGCGTTATCTGAAAGTAGTGTGGGGACTGGGTTATAAAGTGGAAAAAATACGATAGTACGGTAATCGGCAGGAAAAGGGGAATATTATATGGAGAAAAAATGGTACAGGACCAGTGTAGTAAAGGTCCTTTTGATGGTGATTTTTACAGTATCGGTCGTGCTGGCAGCAATCGGTGGTTCTTTTTTGATCGCAATGGTACAGCAGGGAATTTATATCTGGGGAGATGCGGGAAAAACGTATCTGGATTCGGAAAGTCTTGCGCAGAATGTGTTTTCATCTTCCCTCCATATTCTGGAAGGAATCCAGGCAGAGAAGAAACGGTCTCTGGCGGGGACGGAGGATTCTTCCGCACTCGTTGTGGATCTTGAAAAAATCCGTGACGGAGGGAAACTGACATATGAAAGTTTGAACGACAAAGAGTTTTCCGGTCTGGGTTATCTGAAAGACGATCTGAATAACTGGGCATCTTCCGGATGGGAATGCAGCGTGGGTAAAACCATTGTTGTCTGCTGTACAGAAGATGGAGAAGAATATTATTATTACAGTGATGCATTTTTGCGCATGATGGACCAGGAAAAAATACAGTTTCAGTGGGATGCAGAATCTGACGAGGCATCTGAAGAGTATATCCGGGAACTGATCAGAGACGGAGATCTGTGGCCTTCTTCTTTTTTTGATGGCCTGACAGTGAATGATCTGGAAAGACATGTGAAATATGTGAATATTTATCATTACCCAGACACGCTGATTGTGGAAAAGTACTCTCCGGTGGGTGAAGAATGTCTTCTGGATGCAGTAAATAACAGTGATGTATGGAGGGGCCGTCTTTCTGACGCATATGCATCTCTGGAGAGAACACTGGATGAAGTATCGGCAGATCTTGCGGCTGCTTCAAATCTGAAGCAATACCAGGAGGGAAACACAAACCTGACCTATCTGTATGTCGATAAGGATGCGGGGAAAGTCTATACAAATAACGGAGAATATGAGTCTTATGGGAACTATGAAGAGTCTCTGAAAAGAATAAAAGAAAACGAAGGTTATGTACTGATTCAGACGAAGCTGGCGGACTGTGAGTCAGATCTGCGGGTCGGAAGCGGTGAAAGCCCGGATCTGGAGGCATGGCAGCACACATTGGAAGGACAGGAGATTTCGGAGGATTTTGTTTTCGCGGTTTCTGTGGATAAAAATTTCCCGGTTCAGGATTCTCTGGCAAAAACAAATGCAAACTATAATCTGTTTATGGGTCTGCGGTCGGCAGCGGTACGCGTGATTGGATTGGCAGCAGTTCTGTTTCTGTTCAGCGTTATCTGGCTGACGTTTGCGGCAGGAAGACGGGCAGATGACGAAGTGGTACATCTGAATTCTTTTGACCGGATTTTTACGGAGGCTGCAGCGATTGGAGTATTTTTTGCGTGGATCTGCGGAATTGCTCTGGGGGCAGAGTTTGTTAATTCGTTTGTAGATCCCTTATATTCATTCAGCCTGGATTCAGCGGAATTGTTTGTGTTTGCCGGTATTCTGGGAAGCTTCACGGCGTTGATGTTCCTTTGGGGATATATGAGCCTGGTAAGAAGAATCAAGGCAAAGACATTGTGGAAAAACAGTTTTCTCCGATGGACTCTGGGAGTTGTCAGGAAGATGTGCAGTAAGCTGGGAGAACTTCTGGAATTCTTTTCTCATAATACAGGAAGCAGAATCAAAATGGTTCTTTTGATGGGCGGATTTCTGATCCTGCAGTTTTTTATCAATGGACTGATTTTCTCGGGAAGTGCTTTTTTCCTTCTGGTGCTGACGGTGGTAGACTGTGGAGCGATGCTGTATTTTATCCGTAAAGCGGAAGGCAGGGAACAAATCCTGGAAGGTCTGAAACGAATCTCAGAAGGCGAACTACAGTACAAAATTCCAACAGACAGGCTGCGCGGCGAGCAGAAGATGATGGCGGAATATATCAATCATATCGGAGAAGGGCTGGATGCCGCGGTGGAAAGCAGCCTGAAAAATGAACGGATGAAAACGGAACTGATCACCAATGTTTCGCATGACATCAAAACACCGCTGACATCGATCATCAATTACGTGGATCTTTTGAAAAGGGAAAACTTTACAGATCCGAAGATCTGCGGTTATCTGGATATTCTGGATGAGAAGGCACACAGGCTGAAGGTGCTTACGGAGGATGTGGTGGAAGCATCCAAGGCAAGCTCCGGTGCAATTTCTCTGGAGATGACGGATTTGAATCTTATTGAGATGCTTCATCAGGTGATGGGCGAATTCGATGAGAAGTTCCAGGAAAGACAGTTATCTCTGATGGTGCATCTAACGGACGAAGCGATCATGATTCGTGCGGATGGCCGGCGTCTGTGGCGTGTACTGGAGAATATTTTTAACAATGTAGTGAAATATGCTATGGAAGGAACCAGAGTTTATGCAGAGACAGCTTCTGATGGCGAAAAAGTAACATTTTCACTGAAGAATATTTCGGCACAGCCCCTGAATATTTCGGCGGAAGAACTGACAGAACGGTTTATCCGTGGAGACAGTTCCCGCAATACAGAAGGCAGCGGACTGGGACTATCCATTGCCCGGAGCCTTACGGAGCTGCAGGGAGGCGGATTTAAGCTGTATCTGGACGGGGATCTTTTTAAGGTGCTGATCACATTTCCTCTAGTATAAGCCACGATAAATACCTTATTGTTTTGGTGAGGATGCTTTCTCGAGAGTGCAGTTGTAAAAACGCAGGCGTAGTGGGCTACGCTGAGGCTTTTACAACTGTGCTATCGGGAAAGCAGACCAGCGAAACATAAGGTTATTTATCGCGGGTTATACTGGTGCATCAGAAAATAAATAATTGATCGGATAAGTGACCTGATTGATGATTAGTCAATCAGGTCATTCTGGAATCTGGACAGGTGTTCATAGGGCAGGATCAGACGGCCGCGGTACAGTCCGCATCCATCGTTGATCAGACTGTTGTTTACTGCGGAAAACATGCTGACATCAAGTTTTGACAAATCTAACCTGAGAAGCTTCATGCCGCGTTCATAGGCTTCATCAAAATAGATACATTCGCCTTCCGGGATGGTGTCCCGGCGTACGCGTTCGTTCTGCTGGCGCTTTTCGTATCCCAGATGATTGGCAGGACCGATTTCCGCATTGTCATCCATGGCTTTGGTGCGGAGCTGTACTTCCATATAAGAGCGGGAACTGTTGTCGTAGAATGTAATATGCAGTGACTGATAACCGTATTCGGTGGAGTCGCAGATATAATCTCTGTAATAAGGTTTTACTGTTTCATTCAGCAGAGGAGAAATACTGGCCCTGATGCCGCGGGCGGATTCTGCGGTAAATCCCCGCTCTTCGAGAAAACGCGGAAGCACGTTGGCAATTTCATATAAATATTTCAATTCTTCTTCCTTCTTATCCTGTCCTGGTTTCAGATGGCAGCCTGGCAGTGAGATAACAATCCGGTATGCAATGAAATCGCGGAAACAGCTCAGGCGGTTTTTCAACTCTGATAAAGGCGGATAGGTATGGTTTCTGGTATAGTAATCGTAAATGTACTCGACGATATAACCGTTGAATTTTTCTTCTGCGCGGATCAGAGATTTGATACGTCCTTTAAAGGTAAAGGCCAGAAAAGGATATTCCTTTGCCATATATTTATAGAAATCACGTATTTTCTGTGATTGGGCGGTCAGGAAATCATTATGTTCCAGTAATTCAAGAATCTGAATGAGAAAATTGCTGTGCGCAAGGTCGATTTCATTATGGGTCATTCGTGATTCCTCACGGAGATCTTCAATGTATTTCTGCAGAATTCGAAGGACAGTGTCTCCGGAATACAGGTAATCGTTCAGTGTAATCATGGTATCACCTCCGGTAAATTGATTGTTGGTGCGGTTATTTCGAAAACGATGTGACAGGTTCAGCGCTGTAAACGGATCGGACAGACCCCTGATGTTCAGCTTTATGAAAGCAACTGTCAGATGCAGGGCTGTGAATTGATAACATGGTAGCATATAAATGCAGGAAAAGCAAATAGCTTCTGCGAACAAAGAAAAAGGCAGATTGTATGAGGCTGCTGTTTGAGCATTAACCTGTCTCTTATACACATCTCCGAGCCCACGAGACCGTACTAGATCTC
>CAMBAL010000085.1 GCA_945864225.1 uncultured Blautia sp.
ATTGTAATTGCAGCAAAGTAGAAAGGACGTGCAGAACATGAGTAAAGCAATCGGAATGATTGAATTTAAAACCACAGCCACAGGTATAACTGCAGCAGATGCCATGGTTAAGACATCTGAAGTGGAGATTGTGGAAGCGCAGACCGTATGTCCGGGCAAATATATTGCAATTGTTACCGGCGACTTAAGTGCGGTAAAAGCAGCCGTTGATGCAGCGGTTACAACGTATGAAGACAAATGTATTGACAGCTTCGTGCTGGGCAATCCTCATGAATCAATTTTCCCGGCTATCTATGGAACCACTTCCGTAGAAGACATCAGTGCGCTGGGAATTCTGGAAACCTATGATGCAGCTTCTATTATTGAGGCGGCAGATCAGGCAGCGAAAACAGCAATCGTAGATCTTATCGAACTTCGTATTGCCAAAGGTATGTGTGGAAAATCCTATATGCTCATTACCGGAGAGGTTTCTGCTGTAGAGGCTTCCATTGAAAGAGCCAAAGAGCTTGTTGCAGAGAAGGGCATGTATCTGGATTCTTCCGTTATTGCTCATCCGGACAGGCGCATGATTGATTCCATCTTATAAGCATTACCATCCTTAGTAAAGGAGGGCAAAACATCATGCTGGCACTAGAAAGACGTAATCTGATCCTCGAGAAGCTGCAGAGTGAAAAAAGGGTAGTTGTCAGTGAACTCAGCCAGATGTTCGATGTTTCGGAGGAGACGATCCGCCGGGATCTGGACAAACTGGAAAAGGAGGGACTTGCAACCAAAAGCTACGGCGGTGCAGTGATCAACGAGGATGTAGGTATCGATTTGCCCTTTAACGTTCGTAAGAACCAGAATGTTGCGGGAAAGCAGAAAATGGCTGAGATCACAGCTTCACTGGTACAGGAGGGAGACCATATTTTTCTGGACGCCAGTACTACAGCTGTTTTTGTAGCGAAGGCGCTGAAAGAAAAAGAACGCCTGACAGTCATTACCAATTCGGTGGAAATTCTTCTGGAATTATCCGATGTATCCGGATGGAATATTATTTCCACCGGCGGAGTGATGAAAGAAGGATATCTTGCTTTCCTTGGATCCAAGACGGAAGAAGCAATCCGCTCTTATTACGTTGATAAGGTGATTTTCTCCTGTAAAGCCCTGGATCATAACTGGGGAATCATGGAGTCTCAGGAACCGTTCGGAACGACCAAAAAAGCAATGGTTGCCTCCGCACGTGATAAAATCCTGGTGATCGACAGTACAAAATTTGACCAGACCGCGTTTTCTGTAGCAGGAAATCTGCGGGATGTGGATGTGGTTGTAACAGATAAAAAACCATCGGAGAAATGGCTGAAGCATTTCGATGAACTGGGAATTAAATGCAAATATCCTTCAGAAGCATAGTATATGACAGGAATTTGCGCGGCATCGGATCATCCACAGATAAGGAGCACTAGATATGAAAACCTTTGAAATGAAAACAGTCATTCATTTTGGCGATAACTCCCTGGACAGACTTCGTGTACTTCCATACAAACGGGTTCTGATCATTACCGATCCGTTTGTTGTACAGAGCAAAATGATTGACCTGATAACTGCGCCACTGGAAAAAGGCGGAATCCAGTTTGATATTTTCTGTGACGTAGTACCGGATGCACCGGTAGGGAAAATTGCGGAGGGTGTTAAAAAGTTTCTTGAATTTCAGCCGGAAGCGATTGTGGCAGTCGGAGGCGGTTCCGCCATTGACTCGTCCAAAGCGATCCGTGAATTTGCTTTAAAAATCAATAACTATGGTAAGGTAGGACTGATTGCCATTCCTACCACCAGCGGAACAGGATCTGAGGTAACCTCTTTTGCAGTGGTCAATGACACAGATGCAAAAGTAAAATATCCTCTTGTTTCTGACAGTCTTACAGCTGACGAAGCAATCCTGGACGCAGAACTGGTAAAAAGTGTCCCGCCGGCCATTACAGCAGATACCGGTATGGATGTATTTACCCATGCACTGGAATCTTATGTAAGTACAGAACACAATGAATTTTCTTCTGCTCTTGCAGAAAAATCCATTGAAATCTGCGGTGTTTTCCTGCTTCGTGCTTATCTTGACGGCAGTGATATGCATGCACGCCAGAAAATGCATGTGGCTTCCTGTCTTGCAGGTCTTTCTTTTAATACTGCAGGACTTGGAATTACTCACAGTATGGCTCATCAGCTGGGTGCGATGTTCCACATTCCTCACGGCAGGGCAAATGCGATGCTCCTTCCGCATATTGTGGAATATAATGCGAACATCAATAAACACAGCAGAAGTCAGAAAGAGTATCTTCCGGCAGTGAAGAGATATGCAAATATCGCTCATATCCTTGGATTGAGCAATTATAATAAAGTCATGAGCGTTCGCTCTCTGGTAAACTGGATACAGTTTATGCTGAAAGAGATGAATATTCCAATGACCATACAGGAAATCGGAACGATCACTCCGGATGCTTATTTTGCAGCTGTTGACAAGATGGCGGAAGCCGCACTGGCAGATGCCTGCACAGCTAATAATCCGAGAGTTCCTACCAAGGAAGATATCATAAAGATTTATACCAAACTGTGGTCATTCTAAAGGAAAAGGTCCGGTTTTATCCCCGGACTTTTTTGGAAAAAGGGTAGACAATATGAAACGATCGAAAAGAATCGAGGCATTGGATCAGCGTGCTGTCAATAAAGATGGATTTATTGATGAATGGCCGGAGATGGGCTTTGTTGCAATGAGCAGCCCCTATGATCCAAAGCCTTCCATAATTGTAGAAAATGGAGTCATAACAGAACTGGACGGAAAGAAACGCGCGGATTTCGATTTCCTGGATCAGTTTATTGCTGACTACGCAATCCGTATTGACAGGGCGGAAGCGTCTATGGCAATTCCTTCTCTGGAGATTGCCAGAAAGATTGTCGATATTCAGACATCCCGCAAAGAGATTCTGGAAATTGTGTCCGGAATTACTCCAGCCAAGATGGTGGAAGTCATTAACTACTTGAATGTAGTGGAAATGATGATGGGTATGCAGAAAATGCGTGCCAGAAAAGTGCCTGGCAACCAGGCTCATATCACTAATCTGAAAGATGATCCGGTACAGATTGCTGCAGATGCGGCAGAAGGTGCACTTCGTGGTTTCAGTGAAGAAGAAACGACCATGGGTGTTGCCAGATATGCACCGTTCAGTGCGATGGCACTGCTGATCGGTTCTCAGGTAGGACGTCCCGGTGTACTGACTCAGTGTTCCGCAGAGGAAGCAACTGAGCTGGAGCTGGGTATCCGCGGTCTTACCACCTATGCGGAGACACTTTCCGTATATGGAACAGAAAAAGTATTTATCGATGGTGATGATACACCGTATTCCAAGGCATTTTTGAATTCTGCCTATGCATCCCGCGGACTGAAGGTACGTTTTACCTCCGGAGCCGGTTCTGAGGTACTGATGGGTTCCAGTGAACGCAAATCCATGCTGTATCTGGAATGCCGCTGTCTCTATGTGACCAAGGGTGCAGGAAGCCAGGGAATCCAGAATGGTTCTGTAAGCTGTATCGGTGTGGCTGCCGGTGTTCCGGCAGGTATCCGCGAAGTTATGGGCGAAAACCTGGTGGCAGCACTTCTTGGATTGGAATGTGCATCATCCAATGATCAGAGTTTTTCCAATTCCGATATGAGAAGAACTGCAAGAACCATGCTTCAGTTTATGCCGGGTACGGATTTTATTTTCTCCGGATATGCGGCAGAACCGAACTACGATAATATGTTTGCAGGTTCCAACTTTGATGCGGAAGACTTTGATGATTATAATGTTATGCAGAGAGACATGCAGGTGGACGGCGGTCTTCGTCCGGTAACAGAGGAAGATGTGATCCGCGTCCGCCGTGAGGCAGGTAAGGCAGTTCAGGCGGTATTTAAATATCTGGGACTTACAGAAGTGACCGATGAACAGGTAGAAGCTGTTACTTATGCGCATGGAAGCAAAGATACCCTGAAACGTGATGTTGCTTCTGACCTGATGGCGGCAGATGACATGATGAAACGGGGAATTACAGGCATCGATGTGGTAAAAGCCCTTGCAGAAAGCGGCTACACAAAGCTTGCTGAGAGTATCCTGAATATGCTGAAGCAGAGAGTCATTGGTGATTATATGCATACTGCAGCGATTCTGGATGAGAATTTCCAGGTAATGTCCGGTGTAAATACTCCGAACGATTATATGGGACCGGGAACCGGTTATCGTGTTACCGGCAAACGCTGGGAGGAAATTAAAGCAATTCCTCACAGAATTGATGTAAATGAATTTTAGGAGGTCCGGCCATGGAAGTGAATGAACAACTGATAAAAGCCATAACCAAAGCGGTCGTGGAGCAGTTGCAGCGAGGTGGTGCACAGCCTACGACCACGTCTTCCAGCGGACCGCAGAGTCTTGCCGGAAAGACAAGAATGCGCCCGAAACGTTCCTATGAAGGAGCGGTGAGAGCAAAACAGGGGACAGACCCGAAAGAAGTTGTCATTGGTGTAGGAGCTGCTTTCCAGACAGAGATTACCAAGACTATCGGTGGAATTCCGCTGGATGAGGTACTTCGCAATGTAAAAGCCGGAATTGAAGAGGAAGGAATGGTTTCCCGTGTGGTAAAAGTTCTGGATACTTCTGATGTAGGCTTTATGGCACTGCAGGCAGCAAAACTTTCCGGTTCCGGAATCGGCATCGGAATTCAGTCCAAGGGAACAACGGTCATTCATCAGAAAGATCTTTATCCGCTGACGAATCTGGAGCTTTTCCCGCAGGCACCATTGATGGACCTTGAAACCTACCGCAAGATCGGCAGGAATGCAGCGAAATATGTAAAAGGGGAAAAGGTTACTCCGATTGAGTGCACCAACGACCCTATGGTACGTGCGAAATTCCAGGTAAAAGCAGCACTGATGCATATCATTGAAACAGAGCAGCTTGATCCGGACAAAGGCATGATTGTATGGGAGGGCGCAAAATGAGTAACTATCCTTTAGGGCAGAACGAAGCCGATACCATCACATCCAAAACCGGGAAAAAACTTTCCCAGATTACACTGGATGAAGTAAAGCGCGGCAACGTTGCTGCAGAAGATATCAAGATATCTCCGGAAATGCTGAAGAGGCAGGGCCAGGTGGCAGCTGCCGCAGATAACCCTCAGATGGAGGCGAATTTTGAGAGAGCTGCAGAGCTTTCCAATGTTCCGGATGATGTCATTTTAACCATGTATAATAAGCTTCGCCCGAATCGTTCCACCAAAAAAGAACTGGTTCTTATGGCACAGGAACTGCTGGAGAAATACCATGCACCGCATTGTGCCAAACTGGTGCTGGAAGCTGCTGAAATTTATGAAAAAAGGGGAATTCTTCTTTGAAACTGATTGCAGGTGTTGATATAGGAAATTCCACAACTGAAGTATGTATTGGTGCAGTGGGAGAAAACGGATACTTCCGTTTTCTCTCCAGTGCTTCCCGAATGACCACCGGAACAAAAGGAACACTTCCCAATGTTCTGGGAATCAAGGCGGCGCTTGAGGAAGCGATGGACAGAATCCATCAGCCTCTCAGTGCCCTGGATCTTGTACGCTTAAATGAGGCCGCTCCGGTCATCGGCGATACAGCGATGGAAACAATCACAGAGACCATCATTACAGAATCTTCCATGATTGGGCACAACCCGTCGACACCGGCAGGTGCAGGGGAAGCTGTCGGAGAACTTCTTTTTCTGGAAAATATCTGGAAGGGAAAACCGGGAGTGCCGTACATCGTAGCGGCAGCCAGTAAGTTTTCCTATGAAGAAGTTGCCGCAAGGCTGAACCAGCACATCCCGGAACTTGATGTCCGGGGATTGATTCTCCAGGCAGATGAGGCAGTCCTTGTGGAAAACCGTCTGAGCAAAAAGATGCCGATTGTGGATGAAGTACGCCATATCAGCAGAGTGCCGGAAGGCAAACTGGCGGCAATTGAAGTGGCACTTCCCGGTACAAGTATCCGTATGCTCTCCAATCCATATGGAATTGCAACGCTTCTGGGACTGAATGCAGAGGAGACAAAGTCCGTTACCCCTATTGCCAAGAGCCTTGTGGGGAAGCGGAGTGCGGTAGTGATTCGTACCCCTCATGGAAATATCAGAGAAAATATACTTCCTGCCGGGGAAATTGTCTTTCACGGCGAAAAGGAAGCGAATGTAAATATTGATGCCGGAGCAGACAAAATCATGGAAACTCTGGCGTCTGCTGGAGAAATCCGCGATATTGACGGTGAGCGTGATACCAATGTTGGGAATATGCTTCGCCGGATCAAGACAAGTATGGCGGATGTGGCGAAAGAGCATGAAGGCGACAGTGAAATCCGTATTACGGATATCCTGGCGGTGGATACTCTTGCTCCGGTGGAAATCGCAGGCTCTCTTGCAGGAGAAACCTGTATGGAAAAAGCGGTTGGAATTGCTGCCATGGTAAAAACCCAGCATCTTCCCATGCAGAAAATTGCAGAGAGACTGGAACAGGAACTGCATGTGAAGGCAGTTGTAGCAGGTGTTGAGGCCGTAATGGCTTCTCTTGGTGCAATGACCACACCCGGAACGAAGCTTCCGCTTGCAATTCTTGATATGGGAGGCGGTTCTACAGATGCTGCGGTGCTTCAGCCGGATGGAAGTGTAAAAACCACACATCAGGCAGGTGCCGGTGAACTGGTTTCCATGCTGATTCAGACAGAACTTGGTCTGCACAGCAGAACAACAGCAGAACAGATTAAGAAATATCCGATGGGTAAGGTGGAAAGTCTTTTCCACATGCGTCTGGAAAATGGATCCATGCAGTTTTTCGAGGAATCCATTGATCCCAGATATTACGGTCATGTGGTTCTTCTTGCACCAGGTGAAATGCTGAAAGTGGAAGAAGATATTCCCATGGAGAAGATTCTTGAGGTCCGCCGGGATGCCAAGAGGAAAGTGTTTGTGCGAAATGCACTTCGTGCACTGGAAATCGTAGCGCCAGATCATGACCTGCGGAAAATTCCCAACGTAGTCCTGGTTGGCGGTTCAGCAGAAGACTTTGAAATTCCGGAGATGCTGATGGAAGTATTGGCGGATTACCGGATCGTCTGTGGAAGAGGAAACATCCGCGGAGTGGAAGGACCAAGAAATGCAGTGGCTACAGGATTGCTGCTGTCATATCTGGGATAATTCTTATCAGGGCCGGTATATGGAATCATAACCGTGTAGACAATTATTTTTTTCAATGTATCGGAACATGTTTGGTAATTTCTTTACGCTATGTGTATGTTCCACTCTACAGTATATTTGTCTCGTATTCGGTCAGTATAGCCTGCTATTTCTTCCTTATTTGGGACGATATAATATATGTGGTGTATTTCTGTCGGAAAGCAATTTTCAAGCTTTCAAGCATGTTCTAAGTTGTTGAAAGTTATATAGTATCGGATAGATTGTGAGGGACGGGTATGGTTGTAAATAAGCCTGCAATTATTATATATGTACAGAAGCCGGATGAAGATCTTCTGAGAGAGGTGTGTGCCGGAATTGAAGAAGAAGGAGTTCTTTTTCAGGTGCAGACTCATGAGGGAGATTTGGACGCTCTGGCTTATGATGCGGCAAATGAATCCATGCTCGGCGCTGGAATCGGCATGACCGGAGTCAGACTTGCTATGCAGATGCAGAGACTTCCCAGAGGAAAAAATGTGTTCGAACTGAATGCACCGGCGTTCTGGCAATGCCGGAATCTTGGCGCGAACAGCGCGAGAGCAATAAAAAAAATGCCGTTTAAATCCATATATCAAACAGAAACGATAAACTGAAAACACAGTGGAGTTTTTGTATATGGGAATATTTACAGTTGATTGTATAAATGATATAGTAGTTTAGAAGCGCTTATAGTATTTTGGCAAAAACTGCTTTCATTGAGTCATTTATTTTTCGGGGGATGCCGTTATGAACATTTATACCAAGAACGGAGACAGAGGCACTACAGACCTGATCCGTACGAAAAACGTTTCCAAGTCGGATGACCGTATCCAGCTTGTTGGAACCATAGATGAGCTGACAAGCCATCTGGGGCTGGTGAAAACCATGCTGAAGGATCAGGAAGCAATCCGCATTCTGGAGAAAATTCAGGGTACGTTGATTACGGTGATGGCTGGAGTGGCAGACCCTTATAACAGAGATTACAAGATCGATGACGATAAGACAGAAATCCTGGAAGAAGAGATCGACCGTATGGAAAAACTGTTTGATCGTCCGAAAAAGTTTATCCTTCCGGGAGCATGCCGTTTATCCGCAGAAATCGATGTTGCCCGTACTGTGGCAAGAAGAGCGGAGCGTGCACTGGCTCTTGTCAGTGTAAAATTCGGTGCAGATACCGGAACCAAGAAATATATGAACCGTCTGGCAGATTATCTTTATGTCCTTGCACGGTATACGGATGCAAAAGAAGCCGGGAAGCTTCATTCTCAGGCAGATGGTCAGACACAGACTGCAGAAACAGGAAAGGTGACCTCTATGGGAGAAAATCAGAATGGGGCAGCCAGTGAGGCTGTCATTCAGGAAGTTCTGAAACGCATGGGAATTCAGGGAAAGATCACTCTGGCAAGTGCCAAGAGACTGATTGAAAAGATCGAAGAAGAGGCTAATCGCCGGGGTAAAAAGGCAGTTATTGCCATTTGCGGTCCGGATGGAAATCCGATAGCGGTTCATGTTATGGATGGTGCATTTCTTGTCAGCTTTGATGTGGCTCTGAAAAAGGCCTATACATCTGTGGCTGTAAAGATGACTACAATGGAATTGAGCAAGCTTGCTCAGCCGGGCGGCACTTTTTACGGTGTTGATAAGATGGATGGCGGAAAGATCGTTATTTTTGGCGGTGGTGTTCCGATCAAAGTGGGAGATACCATTATCGGCGGTCTTGGTGTCAGCGGAGGCACCGGAGAAGAAGACCACAGTCTGGCAGAGTATGGGCTGTCGGTCTTACATGAGGTTTTGTAATCAATATCTGGGATGAAACAGGAGAAGAGCTGTTGCAGCAGATGGTCATATAGAATTGACCGATGCTGCAGGGGCTTTTTTTGTTAAGTATCAAGGGATTTGTATTGATGAGTTAAGGTGGGGCTTTGTGAATGAAAGTGGGCTTTAGAGAATTAAAGAGTGCTTTAGTTAATTACAGCGGGTTTTAATGAATTAGACGTTAGTTCTGTATTAATCCGTGGGGATTTTTTGCGTTTGGTTGTGCTATGGTTTTCACCGGAACTTCCGTTCAGGGCGAAACTCTGTGAGGGGGGAGGTGTGAAAAACCGTACGCGAAAGAGAGCCCCTGAGGGCCGGGCAGACATACCT
>CAMBAL010000086.1 GCA_945864225.1 uncultured Blautia sp.
TTATGAACATCTACTTCATAATTCATTATCGATTTCCTCATCCATTAATCACACGATACCGATATCCCCTGTTTTACATATATCACATCTCATAAGATGTGAATACAAATTTATTATATCACATTATTTCATGTTCGCAAAGACGCGGAGAACTTTTTTTAGGAAAAGTTTTTCCGCGTTTTTCGATAAATGATTCTTTTACAGAATCGATCACCTTTTCATCTCAGGATGCTCTGGTGGTTCGAGGCATTCTGAAGATACCTTGAAAAGTTGATAAAAAAGGGAAAGAGAGGAAATTATTATGGAATTTTCATCTGTAAACACTATTTGGGTGCTCCTTGGCGCCGCACTGGTCTTCTTTATGCAGGCCGGCTTCGCAATGGTTGAAACTGGTTTCACCAGAGCAAAAAACGCAGGTAACATTATCATGAAAAACCTGATGGACTTCTGTATCGGAACTCCTACCTTCTGGATCATTGGTTTTGGTATTATGTTCGGTACAGGAAACGGCTTCTTTGGTTCCATTCACGGAATCGCTTCTGAGGCAAATTATGGAACCGGAATGCTTCCTGACGGTGTTCCGTTCTGGGCATTTCTGATTTTCCAGACCGTATTCTGCGCTACTTCCGCTACCATCGTTTCCGGTGCTATGGCTGAACGTACCAAATTCTCCTCATACTGTATCTACAGTTTTCTGATCAGTCTGGTCGTTTATCCGGTATCCGGTCACTGGATCTGGGGCGGCGGTTTCCTCAGCCAGATGGGCTTCCACGATTTTGCAGGTTCCTGTGCCGTACATATGGTCGGCGGTGTTGCCGCTCTAATCGGTGCTATCGTTCTTGGACCTCGTATCGGAAAGTACACCAAAGACGGTAAATCCAAAGCGATTCCTGGTCATAACTTGACAGTAGGCGCTTTAGGTGTATTTATTCTCTGGTTCTGCTGGTTTGGATTCAACGGTGCTTCTACCGTAAGTATGGAAGGCGATGCCATTGTAAGCGCAGGTAAAATTTTTGTAACAACCAACCTCGCTGCTGCTGTTGCTACCGTAACTGTTATGGCTATCACATGGGTACGCTATAAAAAACCGGATGTTTCCATGTCTCTGAACGGATCTCTGGCAGGTCTGGTTGCAATCACTGCAGGATGTGATACCGTTTCTCCTACTTCTGCAGCAATTATTGGTATTCTTTCCGGTTTCATTGTCGTATTTGGTATTGAATTTATCGACAAAGTCCTGAAAATCGATGACCCGGTTGGTGCTGTTGGCGTTCACGGCTTAAACGGTGCTTTCGGAACTCTCGCTGTTGGTCTTTTCTCTGACGGTGCCGGTACTGAATGGAAAGGTCTCCTTGTAGGCGGCGGATTCCACGGCTTCGGCGTTCAGTTCATCGGTATGGCTGCTACAATCGCATGGGTCGTTGTTACAATGACCATTATCTTCCTGGTAATCAAACATACGGTAGGACTTCGTGTATCAGCAGAAGAAGAAATTGCAGGTCTGGATGGCAAAGAACACGGACTTACCAGTGCATACGACGGATTCGTTGTTCATGACAGCATGGTAACCGTTCCTACTCCTATGGGTGTTACAAAAGCTGCTCCGGTCGTAAATACCGCTGCTGCTTCTGCTCCGGTAGAATCTATTCCGGAAATGCCGGCAGAAGGTGTTCACAAACTTACCAAAGTGGTTATTATCACCCGTCAGAGCAAGCTGGATGATTTTATGCATGCAATGAACGAGATCGGCGTAACCGGTATCACCATTACAAACGTTATGGGATGCGGTGTACAGAAAGGTGCACGTTCCTACTATCGTGGTGTTGAAATGGATATGAATCTTCTTCCGAAGGTCAAAATTGAAATCGTTGTCAGCCTGGTACCTGTTCAGAAAGTGATCGATACTGCAAAAGCAGTTCTTCACACAGGTCAGTACGGAGATGGTAAAGTATTCGTATACGATATCGAAAACGTTGTTAAGATTCGTACAGGTGAGGAAGGCTTTATGGCACTTCAGGATACTCAGCCTCTGGATTAAGTTTCCACTCATAATATTTTTATACATGTCCGAAAGGGCAAAAAGAAAGACCACTTTATTGTGGTCTTTCTTTTATTTCATCCAGAAATTCTTCTGCAGAAATCACACCATATCCGGAAGTATTTCCCAGTTTCAGGGATTTCGCACAATTCAGAATCTGTGTTACCGGATTCTGTCCGCCAAGAACTGCATTGTCAAACCGTTCATCCTCTGCATAATTTTTCATCACATTGATGTGATTTACAAAATCACCTGAGGAAGCAGCAATTCCATTCAGCACTTCTTTATTGCAGGTCATTTTTAACATGATATTTTTTACCAGTTCCGGATTATCCGTCCCTTCTGCAGCACAAAGCCAGGTTCCTCCCCAGAAGAAACTCTCCGGTCCTTCTGTTACGGCCCATCCGCCCTGTGCCGCCACACTTCCTTCCACATCACTGTCCATATCGTACTCATAAAACCAGGATGGTCCGAAATAACAGAATACCCCGCCATCCGGATAGAACCCTTTGCTCCAGTCCTCACTCCACATTTCAAATGTGCCGGTCTCCTGATTGTCAGCCATTATCTTTGACATTTCTTCCCATTCTTTCAGGTGTTCCTCTGCTGTGATGCCGTCACCGGCATTCCCGCTTCCATCAGCATTCTCCGCAAATATACGATAAGTATCATATACAGAAGACGTCATAGAGTACCCGGCCTCTTTCATCGCCTCTGCTGTTTCCAGAAAAGTATCCCAGTCTTTTACAGATTCCTGCACTTTCGAAGGTTCATCTGTTCCAAGTACCTCTCCGGCAATCTCCCGATTGTAGATCAGAACACCAGGACATGCATACCATGCACTTCCCTTCTGCCTGCCATCCGCATCCGTCACATATTCCTTTGTAAAGGAAAACTGTCCTGCCGTATTCTCTTCTGTAATTCCAAGATCAGCAAGATCCATGGCATAATCTGTTTCCACATATTTCCGTGCATATTCCTCTTCCACAAGAAACAGATCAATCTTTTCCTCCTCTGACGCAGATGCCTGATTCAGAAGAGCCTGATCCAGTTCTTTCTGATAATCTGCACTGCTCTCCGGGACGATCACCCATTTCACAGTGACTTCTCCAATCGTACCGGTTGTATCATCTACTGCTTCATAACCCGGATAATACTCTTCCATCCGGATTTTAAATTCTTCATTCCAGGAAAAAACATTCAGAATCTTTCCTTCTGAAGTTTCTTTTCCAGAAGATTCTGTCTCGTCTTTTTCTCCACTGGTCTGTTCTTTGTCAGTTTCTTTTTCACTGATTTCTTCTTTGCTGGTTTCTTCTCCGCCAGACGTTTCTGTTTTGCTGACTTTCTCCTCAGATGCTCCTGCAGAAACTGACAGTGTGAAAGTCCCTGCTGTCACCACTGCACAGACTGCAGCTAATCGATGTTTTTTCAATCATGTACCTCCTGATGTATTTTCTGATGTATTTTCTGATGTATTTTCTGATACATTTTCTGATATATCCCCCGATGCGTTTCCCGATGTATTCCCTGACATACTGCTGTCAACAATCATTTTCTCTCATTTCTGCAGTCTTTCTCCACGGGTTCTTCATCCCAATGCATTCTTGGCAGGTTCCAGTGATAGTGGGCAGCCAGATACCGGATCAGAATGACTACTGCACAGGCAACAATCATGGCGCGCAGAATACCATAGCTTCTATATATATACACACAGGTAACAGCTCCCACAATCGAAGCACATGCATAAATGTGGCGGACAAAAATATACGGTGGAACTCCTGCCATCATATCCCGAAGCAAACCACCGCCCACTCCTGTGATGGTTCCGAGAAACACGAGCAAAAATGTATTGTCCGTATACCCCTGCTTGATTCCGGTATTTACTCCCACTACTGTAAAAATCCCCAGTCCTATCGTATCCATGATCAGCATAATCCTGTCATATACAATCCGGAAATTCCCTTCCAGTATCTCTCTTTTCAGATACATCACTCCAAACACAATACAGGAAGTGATTGTAGCCACCAGAGCATAGACAGGATTCTGGAATACTCCCGGGGGAATAATCCCCAGAACAATATCACGGATCATTCCTCCGCCCACAGCCGTCACTACTCCAAGGACGCTGATGCCAAAAATATCCATGTTTCTGCCCACGCCCACCATGGCACCTGAAGCTGCAAATGCCACTGTGCCAAGCATTTCCATAATAAATATAATCGTTTCCTGATAATCCATTTTCACCCTTCTCCTGCCGGAAAAAACAACTTTCTCCACTTCTCCCTGAAATCATCTTTTATTTTTTCTGTTCCCGGTTCTTTTGGTATGTATCTATGTTTATTTGCCTCACTGCTCTCTGGTAAAATTGATACAGCAGTTGATCACCAGTGTGGAGATGGACAGATAAAACGCAATGTTTACGGTTTCCACACTGCGCATGGATGCCAGAAGAATCATCGTCACAGCAAAGAACACATAAGTAAAGCGAATCGTCTTCATATAACGCATGCCCTGTGCCGCAATAGCTGCATCTGTGGTAAAAAAGCTCATGGCTTTACCGGGAAACAGGCTGACTAAAACGAACAGAAAAACTGCTGCGAACAGTGCTGTACGCATAGCAGTTGCTGCAATTTTTTTCATAGGTCCGGTCTGCTTCTTGCCCCAGTACTGACTGCATAAAATCACAAGTCCATCACCGATTGCAGTAAGGATCTGCTGATATACAAACTGAATCTGATTGACTGCTGCCACACCGGAAAGCGCGGTTTCACTGTAGGAACCCAGCATGAGATTATCTGCCAGATTGACACTTAATGATATCACATTCTGCAGCACAAGAACTACATACACAGCAAAAAAAGATCTGTAAAAATTCCGTTTTTCCATCTGATGACTTTTGGTTATCCTCCCATATTCTGATCTACTGCTGTTCACCGCATTCACAGGAACTCTTATATATTCACAGTAATATAATCTGCACCCATTTTTTTATACTTCAGTATCTGGGACTGATTTTCCGCAACCCATACACCGATTTTCAGTTTTGCATTATGTACGCTTTTCACGTTCTGTGCAGTAAACGCCGTATCCTGAAGAGACACATCAAACTTATATTTTTTGCAGGTATCCAGCAAGGACTGACTCCAGGTTTTGGAAATTTTCTGCAAAGATAAGCGTGAGCTGTACTTTCTCAGACTTACCAGTATTTTTGTTGAAAAAGAAATAACTACCGGTGACTTCACAGAACCGGAAATGGTGTTGTAAAGCTTCTTAATTCCCTTCTCAGACATGGGGGATTTAATCTCAATTACCGGAGTACACTTATATTGATTACAAACCTTCAGATATTCTTCCAGCGTAGGAATCTTCAGGTTTGGATATTTTCCGATTCCATTTCCGCTGATGATTCTGTATTGACGGATCTGCTTCAGAGTCAGATTGGAAATCAGCGCATCTATACCGCAGGAGCGAAGCAGAGACGCATCATGGGAAATGACCAGAGCGCCGTCTTTGGTTTCTCTTACATCACACTCAATCGCTTTGTATCCCTGCCGGGCAGCCAGCTGGAACGATGGAATGGTATTTTCCGGTGCCTGATAATATGCTCCGCGATGAGCGATCAACTGGGTACTGCCCGAAGAAACGGTTGCTTTCTTTTTTGTTACCGTTACCGTACAGGAAAGCCTGGAATTGCCGACATAGGCATAGATGGTGCATTTGCCTGGTTTTTTACTGGTAACCTTCCCGGAAGATGTAACAGATGCGATTCCGGTATCCGAACTGCTCCATTTGGATACTGTTTTTCCGCTTACTTTCAGAGAAAAGCTTTTGCCTTCTTCTACCGATTTTGATGACGCATCTTTTTTCATTATATCGATTTTATCAGGTAATTACAATAGTACTTTTTCTGCTGCAGCGCATCCAAAATCTCCCAATATCATCCCCATTGGATTTACCATGGAACTGGCAATGCATTCGGAGGTACTGAACCGTTTCAACCAAAAAAGCGAAGTACAATCGGCTTTCTGCCTCTGTACTTCGCTTTTTGAAAGTATCTTCACGACTGCTGCATATGTCGGATCATCATCACCCGTTTTCCATTGGAATAACCACACTGTTTCAATCCCTGCTCCACTACTGCATTCAGAGAATCCTGATCCAGTTCCACTACAGAATGATCCTCCAGTTCCACCAGGAATCTTCCATTCATTTCCCGGTCACAGCAGCACAGCTCATACGTTTTTTTGCGTTTCAGCGCTCCGATTTCCTCCAGAGCGCTGATCGTACGGTATATTGTCGCAACACCAATCCCGCGATCCTGTTTAGATGCCAGATAATAAATTTCTTTACAGCATGTGCATTCTTCATTCAAGATAATATCGATCAGTATCTCTCTTTGTCTGGTAACACGAAATCCATTTTCCCTGAGTAATTCTGTCACTGTATTTCTGTCCATATTGCCTGTCAGGTACTGATCGGATTCCCTGTTTTTCTTTTCCGTTCCGACATGATTTCTGTCTTTATGCATAGGTTACTCCTGTGAATGAT
This sequence comes from uncultured Blautia sp., assembly GCA_945864225.1. GTDB lineage: Bacteria > Bacillota > Clostridia > Lachnospirales > Lachnospiraceae > Blautia_A. The sequence continues at coordinate 6,587 of CAMBAL010000086.1, forward strand.
GGCAATGACACCCGCAGTGACTGCAATTCTGCCCGCACTGCAGGGATTTACCGGCTTTTTTATCTTTTATCATACTTCGAATACTCAATCCGACAACTCCTGCCAGAATCAGAAGAACAATCATCGTTCCCATGCCCGATACCTCCCTCATTTGAGTCAAATTTCCCACAAATTGTGACGCACATCTGTCGGAAATCAAATTTTAAACACATTCTAATTTACGCTCTCACTTTTCCATCAATGCTCTTTTGAACTGTCAGCTTCTGACTTTCCTTATATGGACGGAACAGCAGATAAATGAAACCAATCACAAGAAGAAAGGCCACAACGGTTCCAATACCGAAGGTACCGGCGGTAATCAGTGTACCGATCTGGTATACACACAGGGAAACAACATATGCAAGCAGTGTCTGATATCCGATAGCAAACCAGAACCATTTTGCATTGTTCATTTCTCTCTTAATCGCACCCATTGCTGCAAAACACGGTGCACACAGAAGGTTGAATACCAGGAAGGAATAAGCTGCCACTGCAGTCATAGAACCTGCCAGTGTTCCCCAGATTTCAGCACCGTCTTCTGCAACTTCGCCAAATCCATACAGGATACCAAACGTACCAACTACATTTTCCTTTGCAACAAGACCCGTAATCGCTGCCACTGCTGATTTCCAGTCGCCCCATCCAAGAGGAGTAAAGATCCATGCAATAGCAGAACCAATGCCTGCCAGAATACTGTTATCCATATCCTCTACCATACCGAAACTTCCGCTTTCAAATCCGAAGCTCTGGGCAAACCATACGAAAATCGTGGAAAGAAGAATGATCGTTCCTGCCTTCTTAATAAAGGACCAGCCGCGTTCCCACATACTGCGGAGTACGTTTCCTACTGTAGGAAGGTGGTAAGCAGGAAGCTCCATAACAAACGGTGCCGGATCTCCTGCAAACATTTTTGTTTTCTTTAAAATAATACCTGAGCAGATGATGGCCGCAATTCCTACAAAATAAGCACTTGGAGCCACCCATGCAGCACCGTCAAAAAGCGCTCCTGCAATCAGGGCAATAATCGGAAGCTTTGCACCACAGGGAATAAACGTGGTGGTCATAATCGTCATCTTACGATCACGGTCATTCTCGATGGTTCTGGAAGCCATGACACCCGGAACACCGCATCCTGTACCGATCAGCATCGGAATAAAGGATTTTCCGGAAAGTCCGAATTTACGGAAAATACGGTCCATGATAAATGCAATACGAGCCATATAGCCGCATCCTTCCAGGAACGCAAGGAAGATAAACAGTACCAGCATCTGCGGTACGAAGCCAAGCACTGCTCCCACACCGCCGATAATACCATCTACCAGAAGACCGGTCAGCCAGTCTGCGCATCCGATTGCTTCCAGACCGCTCTGTGCTGCAGGAAGGATCCACTCCCCAAACAGGGTATCATTGGTCCAGTCAGTAAGAATACTTCCTACCGTAGTAACCGACACATAATATACAATAAACATCACAACTGCAAAGATCGGCAGTGCCAGAAAACGGTTTGTCACGATGCGGTCAATCTTATCGGATGTAGACATCTGCTTCTTCACACGCTTTTTGTAACAGTCCTCAATGATACTGCCAATGTAATTGTAACGTTCTCCTGTGATGATACTCTCTGCGTCATCATCCATTTCTTTTTCACAGCTGACAATATCTTCTTCAATATGGTTCAGAAGCGCAGAATCAAGATTCAGGATTTCCCGTACCTTTTCATCTCTTTCAAACAGTTTTACTGCATACCAGCGCTCCATACTCTGATCCACTTTACCGCTGATTGCTTCCTCAATATGCGCGATCGCATGCTCCACGCATCCCTCAAATCTGTGGGCCGGCTGATTTTTCTTTCCTGTTTTTGCGATAGCTACTGCTCTCTGGATCAGCTGGTCAATTCCATCTCCTTTCAGAGCAGAAATCTCCACAACCTTACAGCCGATATCCCTGGAAAGACGGTCTACATTCAGTTCTTCTCCGTTTTTCTTTACCAGATCCATCATATTTACAGCTATGATAACGGGAATGCCGAGTTCCGTCAGCTGCGTAGTCAGATACAGGTTTCTTTCCAGATTCGTACCGTCAATAATATTAATAATGGCATCCGGTTTCTCTCCGATCAGGAAATTTCTGGAAACCACTTCCTCCAGAGTATAAGGAGAAAGAGAATAGATACCCGGGAGATCTACCAGGATGGCTTCTTCTCCCTTTGCCGTATATCCTTTGATCTTTCCTTCCTTTTTTTCCACCGTAACACCCGGCCAGTTTCCTACAAACTGATTGGAACCGGTCAGTGCATTAAACAGCGTTGTCTTACCACTGTTGGGATTACCCGCAAGCGCAATCTTAACTTTCATATTCATCCTCTCTTTCCTTTTACGGTACTGTAAAGTTTTACAGTCCTATTTTTCTTTAAAACCTTATATTTTCAAGGA
>CAMBAL010000087.1 GCA_945864225.1 uncultured Blautia sp.
GCATAGTAAAACTCGAAGAATTCTCACATACAGTTGCTGAACTAAAGCCCACTTTAGATAAGAAGGTGCTAAAAAGGTTTTGAATTTATTTGCAGTACAGTTTCGCAAGCTCCACAATGACTTCCACACATTTTTCCATGGACTGTATGCAGACAAATTCAAATCGTCCATGACAGTTGTGTCCGCCGGTACCGAGATTTGGGCAGGGGAGTCCCATGAAGGAGAGTTTCGCGCCGTCCGTACCGCCTCGGATGGGAAGAACCACAGGGGTAACGCCGACTTTTTCGTATACCTTGAGAACATTGTCGATCAGATGCTGGTGTGGAATAATCTGCTCTTTCATATTGAAATAGGAATCTTCTATGCGAAGGGAAACCGTTCCTTCACCATATTTAGCGTTCATATACGCAGCCGCACGGCTCATAAACTGTTTTTTCTGCTCAAAAAGCTCCATGTCATGGTCACGGATAATGTAGAGAGAGGAAGCATGTTCCACTTCTCCTTTTACAGATTCCAGGTGGATAAAGCCTTCATAACCTTCGGTATGTTCCGGTTTCTGAGCTTCCGGCATCATGGACTGGAATTCCATGGCGAGAAGAGAAGCGTTGATCATATGATTCTTTGCGCTTCCCGGATGAATACTGATACCTGCAAAATCCACATAGGCAGAAGCTGCATTGAAGTTTTCATATTCCAGCTCACCGCACTGCCCGCCATCAATGGTATAGGCAAAATCTGCACCGAACTTCTTTACATCAAAGAAGTCAGCTCCGGCACCGATTTCTTCGTCCGGTGTAAAACCGATACGGATTTTTCCGTGTGGAATTTCCGGGTGAGAAAGGAGATATTCTGCTGCTGTAAGAATTTCTGCCACTCCGGCTTTGTCATCTCCGCCAAGAAGTGTGAGACCATCCGTTACGATCAGATCCCGTCCCTCATACTGGGCCATGCAGGAGAATTCTTTTGTGCTCATGACAATATTTGCCTCTTCATTTAACAGGATGTCCTGGCCGTCATAGTTCTTGATGATACGAGGATGGATGTTGATACCGGATGCTGCATCGGAAGTATCCATATGGGCGATGAAGCCGAGAACAACGCCGGTGTCTTCGGAAACAGTTGACGGAATGGTGGCAAATACATAACCGTGTTCGTCACAGGAAACATCTGCAAGCCCCATTTCTTTCATTTCAGTTTCCAGCATATGGGCGAATGTCAGCTGGCTTTCGGTACTGGGAGTGGTCTGTGATTCCGGATTGGATGTGGTATCGATTGATACATATTTTAAGAAACGTTCTGTTACATTCATGAAATATTCCTCCTGATTATTTGTGGTATTAAGGTAAAAACCCCTGTTTTCTTATGATAAAAGATGAATTTAACTTTAATATTATTGCAGAATTCATATTATCATATAAATACAAAGTTGTCTATTAAGGTATTTGAAATAGAAAATTGGTACAGAGGGACTATGAAGAGAAGTGATATATAGATTAGGTACGTGAATATCTTGTAATACATTTCATTACGCTCTATAGCGCTGGGAGAATTTTTTCTTGTTTCATTATAAAATATAAAACTGCACGGGTACGCCATGTTTAAAAGCGGTAAGATATAAATTTGAAACAGTAAAATACAAATTCTTTTGACAAAAAGGCATGGACTGGTTACAATAGCAGATATCAATGTACTAGAAGAAAAATGATGATTGTGAACAGTAATGGAAAATAAGAACTGCGGCAAATGTTTTCGAGCTTTGCCGTCAGAAAGGAGATAAAGATGAAAACATGGGAAGAAAATATCCGCATGGTGGTTCCCTATACACCCGGTGAGCAGCCGAATCAGCCGGATATGATCAAATTAAACACAAACGAAAATCCTTATCCGCCTGCACCGGGCGTGGAGGAAATTTTACATAATATGCCGGTAGATAAGCTGCGCCTTTATCCGGATCCGACTGCCGGAGATCTGGTGCGGGCGGTAGCTTCTTATTATCAGCTGGATGAAAACCAGGTGTTTGTGGGTGTGGGATCCGATGATGTGCTGGCCATGTGTTTCCTGACCTTCTTTAATGGGAAAAAACCGATTCTGTTCCCGGATATTACCTATTCTTTTTACGATGTGTGGGCAGATCTGTTCCGGATTCCTTATGAGAGACCGGTTCTGGATGAGAATTTTCATATTCGAAAAGAAGATTATTTCAGAGAAAACGGCGGTGTGATTTTTCCGAATCCCAATGCGCCGACAGGTGTGGAAATGCCGCTTGCTGATATTGAGGAGATCATCCGCAGAAATCAGGACAGTATTGTGATCGTGGATGAGGCATATGTAGATTTTGGTGCATCTTCCGCGCTTCCTCTGATTGATAAATACGACAATCTTCTGGTGGTGCAGACGTTTTCAAAATCCCGTTCCATGGCAGGAATGCGAATTGGTTTTGCCTGTGCAAATCCTGTGCTGATCAAATATCTGAACGATGTGAAGTATTCCTTTAATTCCTATACGATGGACAGAACGGCCATTGCTGCAGGTGTGGCTGCCATGGAGGATGTGGAATATTTCCGGGAGACCTGCCGTAAAATTATAGAGACAAGAGAATGGACGAAAGAAGAGTTAAGGAAACTGGGATTTTCTTTTGAGGATTCCAAATCAAACTTTATTTTTGCATCACACGAGACTTGTCCGGCAGAAGAATTGTTCCAGGCTTTGCGGAAAAAACATATTTATGTACGCTATTTCCCGAAAGGAAGAACGCATAATCATTTGAGAATCACCATTGGAACGCGTGAGGAAATGGAAGCATTTGTCGCATTTCTGGAAAAATATCTGAATCATCGTTAGGAGGTACTATGGAAGCACTTGTACAATGGTTTGCTGCAAATCTGTCCCAGTTTATATCTGCCGAAGCGGTTGTGTTTATTATTTCTATGATTCCGATACTGGAACTGAGGGGCGGTCTTTTGGCGGCGTCTCTGCTGAAAATTCCGGAAACGGTATCGATTCCTCTGTGTATTGTGGGAAATATTATACCGATACCGTTTATCCTGCTGTTTATCCGTCAGATTTTTAAACTGCTGAAAAAAACAAAACTGTTTCGCGGGTTGATCATTAAACTGGAAAACCGCGCGATGGGAAAAAGTGACCGTATCCGGAAATATGAATTCCTTGGTCTGGTACTGTTTGTAGGAATTCCGCTTCCCGGAACCGGTGCATGGACCGGCGCACTGATTGCGTCTCTTCTGGATGTGGATATTAAGAAATCTTCCGCTGCAATCCTCATCGGTATTCTGATGGCTAGTGTGATCATGTATGTGGTTTCCTATGTGTTAGTGGGGAATATTGTCAGCTGAATTGCGGATTCATGTGTCAGAGATTTGCCAGTTCTCTCATGGCTGCTCTCTGACATATTCTATTTCAATAATAGAAAAAGGACAGCTTCTTCAAAAGAAAAGGAGAAAGCTGTCCTTTTGGTCTTATGGCATCCGTACATCGTTTTTGAAACAGGAAGTTATTTATCGTGGCTTAGAGCGTGTTTGAAAATTCATTCCCGTCATATGCACGCCCCACTTTGCGAGAAATTTGACTCGCATTCGGTCAACATAGCCCGCTATGCCTCCCTCATTTGAGTCAAATTTCCCGCAAATTGTGACGCACATCTGTCGGAAAGCAATTTTCAAACACGCTTTATATTAATTTCCTCTTCAGCATTTCCGGATTGCTGGCGTGTTTCAGAGCGGTTTCTGCTGTGATACGTTTCTGGCGGTAAAGTTCCAGCAGGCTCTGGTCCATGGAACGCATCTGGTATTGAGAAGAAGAATAAATCACACCATCAATCTGGTGGACTTTGTTTTCGCGGATCATATTGCGGATGGCAGGTGTCAGCTTCATGACCTCAAAGGCGGGAATACTGTGACCGTTCACGTCCGGAATCAGCTGCTGGGAAATAACAGCCTGAAGCACCATGGAAAGCTGAAGGGCGATCTGGTGCTGCTGGCTGGGTTCAAAGACATCCAGAATACGTCCGATGGTATTGGCGGCGCCGATGGTATGCAGACTGGAAAGAACGAGATGACCGGTTTCTGCGGCAGTCATAGCAGTCTGGATGGTTTCCAGATCGCGCATTTCTCCCAGAAGGATAACATCCGGGCTCTGACGCAGGGTGGCGCGCAGGGAGGTCAGATAACTGTCCGTGTCTGTACAGATTTCTCTTTGGCTGACAATGCATTTTTTGTGGCGATGGAGATACTCCAAAGGGTCTTCCAGAGTGATGATATGGCCTTCGCGGGTATTGTTGATTCGGTCAACCAGACATGCCATGGTAGTGGATTTTCCACTTCCTGCGGGACCTGTGACAAGAATCATACCTTTGGTAAAATCAGCAATTTCCATGATTTCTTCAGGAATATGGAGCTGGTTCGGATCAGGAAGTTCAAAAGCAATCACACGGATCACAGCGGCCAGAGAACCGCGCTGACGGTAGGTATTGACACGGAAACGGGAAAGCCCGGGGATGGAGAAAGAAAAATCATCATCTCCGTTTTTGAGGAATGGCTGTATATCACGGTCTCCGGCAAGATGATAGATCTGGTGGATAATCTTTCGGGTATCTTCCGGCATCAGACGGTCACCTTTGTGAATCAGCTGTCCTTCTGTTTTTGTGGAAAGAGGAAGTCCGGCGATGATAAAGATATCCGAGGCATGTGTATGTGCGGCATCTGTTAAAAAATCAAGTACAAAATTTTCATTCATGGGGCAGTTTCTCCTAATTAAATTTATTTACTGGTAAAAAACCTGGACGTCAGGTATGGAATAATGTATGCCATCAGGAATTGCTTCGCAAATATTGGACGTCAGACAGAAAACGTGGATCGGCAGGGCCTTCTGTTTATGAGGGAAGTCCGGAAGAATAAACCGGCTGTCTGGTATCAGGGTTCCATTCCCCTGTGGATATCGTCTGCCATTTGTGGATTTCCAGCACGGGATCCTCTGGATTCTGTGGATAAAGTACCTGCAGTTCCAGATAGAGAGCCTGACGGTCAGAATACGAAATTTCAGCAGTAAGCATCCGACTGTCTTCCTCCCATGAAAAACCGAGACTGCAGAGGCTGGCAGTGTTGGAATAATAGTCTTTTTCTTCAGCCGCCGTGGAGCGAATCTGGTAAAGCTCTTCTTCCGTCTCCCGGCAAAGGTCCGTTGCAGTGCAGCACGCATGATAATAGGCAGTTGTCTGTTCTATGGAACGTTTGCTCATAGTCAGATCAGAATGGGAACTTCCAAATGTCAGAAGTGCCAGAATTACCATACATAATACGGAAAAAATCAGAAGTAAAGAGGTAATTCCCATGGTAACAAGAGAACGGTGACGTGATTTCATCTAATTGGCCTCCTTTTTGCTGGTTAGTCTGGGAAACCGTATGGTCTGCTGATGGACAAGCGTTCCGTCTGCATTCTGGAAGGCTAGTACAGCCTGTTTGTAATCAGAAGCATGAGATAAGCTTACCGTCAGTTTCCAGACTGCATTTGTTTCGGAACAGGGGGCCCATTGGCTGTCGTAAAAATACAAAAGATTATTACCGGATAATTCTCCTTCCGGCATCAGGTTCAGGAATTGATCCGGATTTCCATCTGTGCCTTCCATAATCTCGCCGGCAGAAATGATGAGTTCTTCTATATGATTCCAGTTTCTGGCTTCTTTTTGATTGGATTTGGCAGAGGCAAAGAGCTGAATACAGACGGCTGATGTCAGTGCGAGAACCAGAATGGAAAAGATCATTTCTGTCAGAAACAATCCTGCTCTGGAATGTATCGCTGATTTTTTCATGTAAGGTCTCCTTATCGTTATACAGGTGTTCCGGGATGAAGCAAAAGGCTTCCGGTATGCCCGTTGTGATCAGTCAGGGAAATACGATAAAAATGTTCCGGTGTTTCATCTATGGAGAAAGAATCCAGAGAAGCAATCGTAGTTCCCATGGAAAGAGCAGCATCGCTTTGCCTGGTGGTAAACAGCTCCTTCAGTTCTCCATCATAGAGATAAATATAAGTAATGTAGGTTTGGCCGTCAATTTTGTCAGTAAGACAAAGCGCCTCAGTGTCTTCAATGGTATCGGTAAAAACATCTGTGTCATTATCGTGCTGCCGTATTTTTACAGTCAGATAGGACATGGCGGTACGAAGATTGGAGTTCTCGTCAGTCCCCTGCACAGCATTTCTGTATGCACGGGCCGCAAACAGGAGCAGGAGCAGAAGAAGCAGCACGTACAGACCGAAAAGCAAAAGGGATGCGAGAAGGTCGGAAGAATGCTTTTTTGCGGCAAAATGTTTCATAAAATACCTCCTTTATCCTCTTCAAGAGGAAGGACAGAAATCATTGGAAACAGATTGGATCCGCTGGGAATATATTCTATTACAAATTTCTGTCTGTCATAGGTGATGTGATATTCTTCCAGAAGCTGCGAAAGACTTTCCGGATATCTGCCTGTCAGAGCATAGGTCTGCACAGCGCCATGTTCCAGTGCCTGAAGAAGAACGGTCTGTTCTTTTTCCAGTGCGCCTTCGGAGGTACGGGAAACAGCTGCCAGAAAAAGGATACACAGGAGTGCAGGAAATACTGCAGGAAGAAGAGTACGCAGTACACGAAAAAATTTTTTTCTGCGCGGTTCAAAAATATCATCCATAATGATCACCTCACACGAGCATTTCGGAAAGGATTCCCAGAAGAGGCATCATGACAGAAAGAAGAATCAGTCCTACCAGAATAGAGAGAAGGATGACGCATGCAGGCTCTACAATGGAGATCACCTGTTCTGCCATGTCAAGAGCTTCCTGAGCGCAGCGGTCAGACAATTTTTCCATTACCTCATCAGAAGAACCTGCCCGGATTCCGATGGAAATCAGCCGGGCATCCATTCCGGAGAAAAGGCCGGACTGGGTAATGGCATCTGCAAAAAGGGCCCCTTCGTTCAGGAGGCTGACAGCTCTGGAAAGCTGTTCTTTTATCAATGGCTGTGTGAGCATTCCGTCTGCCAGCTCCAGGCTGGACTGGGGATCAAGACCGCTTCGCAGTCCCATGGAAACGGCTTTTGTAAGGCGGGCATAATCCAGTGCAGCAGGAATTTTTTTAAAGTGCGGGACAGAGGATAAAAAGTTTCTGGCTGTACTGCGTCCTTTTTCTGTGCAGCAGAAAAAGAGAATGCAGACGATCAGGATTGCCAGTAGACCAAGAAAAACCGCACTGTAGCGGCTGAAAACAGAACCGAGCCGTAAGAGTCCGGAAGAAAGTCCGTTCATTTCCATGCCCATCTGGCGGAAAACCTGCTGGAATACAGGCAGAACTTTTACGAGAAGAATAACAATCACAGCGCCCATGATTCCAAGCATAATCAGAGGGTAAGTGACAGCACTTCGAATACCCGCGGAAATTTCCATTTCCTGTTCATAATGTTCGGCGAGACTTGTGAGAACTTCATCGAGACAGCCGGTTTCTTCCCCGGTTTTTACATAGGCAATCATGGAACCTGGAAAAATTCCGGCATCTGTCAATGCCTGGGAGAGACTTCCTGTTTCTTCCTGAGTCTGGATCAACTCTGCAAAAATCTGTTTGCTCCTGTCAGAACTGCTGTCTTCTAAAAGAATCTGAAGACCTTCCGCACTGGAAATCCCGGAGTGGAGAAGAATGGCAAGCTGTTCGCAAAAATGAAACAGTTCCTGATTCGTAAGTTTCTGGTTCATAATTAACTCCTTTCGACAGGCAAATCATCGGGTAAACTGGACGGTATAATTATCACTGTCTCCAATATATTCCTGTATCTGTTCTTTATTATCTGCATCTGTGCTGGAATCGAAGGTGGGATCCATGCGGCTCCAGGTTTCGCCGTCAAAGGAAATGGCATGGTTGATCCATCCTTTGGAACGGATGTATACGTCAATCCAGGCATGTTTGATGTCACTGGTATATCCGATCTGCAGTTTGCAGGGAATATCACGGGCGCGGAGCATAGCAGTCATCAGTGCTGCGTAATCAAAGCAGATTCCTGTGCCGCTGGAGAGTGTTTCGTCAATATCCGGCAGATAACCGGCTTCCACGTTCCAGGCTTTTTCTTCATCGTATGTGATATTGGAAATGACATAATTGTAAACAGCATCAAGCCCGTCCAGATCAGAAGCATCATCCGGCAGCATGGTCTGTGCCAGAAGACAGGCATTGGATTCCGGACTGAAATTTACATATTGATTGGGGTAAAGGAATGGAAGGAATGGATTCTCCAGAGAGATTTCCAGTGTGTGGCTGCTGACAGCCGCATATTTGTCTCCGCTGATTTTCTGATAGCAGAGAATCTGATAACTTCCATCCCCGCTGGTAAAAGGAATGACGGCATTTTCTCCGGGGTCCAGGAAATAAGAGTAAAGGATACCATCCGGTCCGGTCATCTGAACATTGATGCCGGAAACAGAGGTATCGGCCTGCACGATCATATAGCCAAGAGTTTTGTTGGAAACATCCAGGGTTACCGGAGAATTTCCGAGAATCTCCGTTTTGTCTGCCTGAGGAACCAGTACCTGAAGGGGAGTGTAAACAGGCGGTTCATCGGAAGATGTGTTCTTCTGACTGCATCCTGTAGAAAAGAACAGGAAGAGAAAAAGAAAAAACGGTATGTAAGCAGAGATTTTTTTCATCTGACCGCTCCTCCTGTAATTTTTGTTATAATCAAAAGGGAAATGTCTGCTTATGCAGATATCACGAATGATAAAAGCCGATTATAGTAAGTATAACAGATTTATGCGAAAAGGGAAGAAAATAATGTGCATAATTTCTGTGCATCGCGAAGCGTGTTACTGAGAACGGAGTGAACAGTAACCTTCGGTTGCGTTATTGTTCATTTTTGAAACAGCTAGCGTAAAATTTTATTCGGATTAATGAAGAAGAGGACACCACTTTGTGATAA
>CAMBAL010000088.1 GCA_945864225.1 uncultured Blautia sp.
GGAGGAACACTGTTTTGCGAATACGGAAAAAGAAATGGGGCATATGTGCGGCAGTTCTGCTGGTATTATGTGTATCCGCGACGTATGGGTATTTTTCGGATATTGTAACAGTGAAGAATCAGATTGCTGTTGGAGATGTAAATATCATTCTGAAAGAATATGAACAAACATCCGGTGTCGAGAGTCCTTATACAAATCCCAAAACAGTTTTTCCGGGGGATGTGGTATCAAAAATCCCCCGGATCACCAACGAGGCGCAGCCCTGTTGGATCAGAGCCCAAATTTCTTATATGAATGACCGGGAGGAACTGGAAGGGCTGTCAGATGACAGGATTCAGGGGATTTCGGAACAGTGGGTGAAACAGGGAGATTATTATTACTATACGGATATCCTTGATTATGGAGAAACCGTAACTCTTTTTCATTCTCTGGAAATTCCGGAAGAGTGGACAGAAGTCCATGCTTCTCAGAATCTGACGGTGGAGATTCAGGCTGATGCGATTCAGGCTGCAAATTTCCAACCGGATTTCGACGCCATGTCTCCGTGGGGAAATCAGGAGATAGAACTTTGTATTCATGAAGAAAACGGGATGGTCACTTCCACAGATCACCATGTGGAATTATCGGTGGAATTCAACGGCAGTGCACATAAGCTTCTGGCAGTGCCGGATGATTTTTTCTCCAATTTCGGGACGGCTATGCCGGGGGACGTGTTCAAAGATTCTGCAGATATTCAAAATACCACAGAGCGTCCTGCGGAAATCTTTTTTCATACGGGAATTGTGTGCCAGAGAGAAGACCGCATGGATTTGCTGCGGAAACTTCAGCTGATGATTGCCATGGATGGAAAGGTGATTTATTCCGGCAATCTTCTTGCAGAAGAATTGCAGGAAGAGATTTCTCTCGGGATTTTTCAGCCGGGAGAAGGAGGAGTTCTGGATTTTACAGTGTCTGTGCCTGCAGAATTGAACAACGCTTATGCGCTTCGTGATGCGGCTGTAAAATGGTATTTTTCTGTGTATGAGGATGATACAGAACCGTCTGCGACACCAGAACCGGATCTGCAGCAGAATACATCTGATCCGGGCACCGGAAGTACAGGAACCGGGAATGCAAAACCGGTAAAAACCGCAGATGAAACGCAGGTTCTTCGTCTTCTGATCATGGCTATCGTATCCATATTGACTGGGACAACACTTCTGATCATCAGGAAAGGAGATGTTCGTCGATGAAAAGAAAAATGGGGTGCTTCCTTCTGGCAGCGTTGGTGTCGGCATCGCCCGTGTTTGGCTCCATGCCTGCAGCAGAATCAGAAATTGTGGAATTTGAACCGGTTCAGACAGTGACTGAAGCTGGTGGGGAGGAAGAAACTGCGGAAAATGCTGCAGAGAATAGCGGAGAATCTGGAAAGAATGCTGGAAATTCCGGGGAGAATTCCATAGAGTCCGGGGAGAATTCCATAGAGTCCGGGGAGAATTCCATAGAGTCCGAGGAGAATTCCGGCGGAACGTCCATTGATGTGGAAGAAACACAGGATTCCTTTGAAAATGAAGAATTTCCGGATGACTATGAGTTTGTTCTGTTTACTGAAGAAAATGCCGGATTGCTTCAGACAGAAGGAGCAGATGATCCGCTTATAGAAGGGATAGAGGAAGGAGAAATGATTGCTCTGGCTCCTGTGCTCAATACAGCTCTGACAAGCGCGGCCACTGTGAGTGCTTTGTCGGATGAAGGTATCAGTCTTGCAGCGGAAACCAGTAAATTTACCATGACGCGTGGCGATTATCTGAATATGGATGAAGTCTGGATTTATGACGGCAATCATAGTACCCATCTTGGTACCTCCTACCGGGAAATCAAATACACGGATGATGAGGGCGTATCTCACAAAGCGCCGGTCTATTGTCTGAATGCAAGCAAAAAAGGACCGATGACTCCCTCCATGACTCTGAAAGATGAGGCAATCAAAGCACTGACAAATTCATCTATCAGGAAAATCCTGTACTATGGATATGGAGGCCCCGCAGATATCTGTGATACTTATGATCCCACCTGCAGCCATTGTGACTGGTCAAAGATGGCAAACCGGTATGTGCTGACCCATAATGCACTCAGCAAAATTTATTCCGGTGATGTGGGCGGAGCGACAGCAGCGGAGTGTGAGCATGTAGGACTGAACAGATGGATTACAAAACTGACTTCATTGGCAATTCCCAATGTGAAAGATGTCAAATTCAGCGGGAAGGATATTAACGGAGATACGGTTTCTGTAAAAGACATGAAAGGAAATCTGACCTATTACAGGAATGTTCCGGATTCTTTGAACTGGAGCGGGATGACCAAAGGAATTCAGATTTCTTCTGTTTATTCCCTGATGGCCAGTCAGGCAAAGAATGGTATCAAATTTACCAGAGGTTCAACAGATACCTGGGTGATGGGGTACTGGACAAGCTCTTCTGATTATTCTGAGAGGGGTCTGAGCAATCCCAGGGTGCTGGCAAAAGGCAAAAGCGTGACATTATATAAAGGTGCCAGAATCCGTTTCGCTTTTCCCTATAACATGACAGCTTCCAAAAAATTCAGTTATACAGCTGTTTTAAAACCGGTACAGTATATCTGCATCAATGGAGATATCCAGATGAACGGGAGCGATTATCAGAATCTGGGCACTTATTATTATGAAGGTGCCAGAGAGACATTATCTCTGACCTTTGTTCCTTCGCCAAGTGGAACGGTTGTGCTGGAGAAGAGCGCGGATCATGATCCGGATGAAAAGATTGAAGGTGCCGGTTATCAGCTGAGAGCTGCAGAAAATATTGTTTCTAACGGGGTAACGATTTATAAAAAAGATGAAAGAGTTACCGGTGGATATACAGATGAGAACGGGAAACTTACCTTTCTTTATATTCCAACAGGCAATTATTATCTGATGGAAACGAGCATCAAATCAGGGACGGAAGCCGAGAATTATCTGCTCGATTCGGCAAAGCATCCTGTAACTGTAAAGCAGAATGCAACGGTATCTGTAAGTGTGAGCGAGATTCCCGATTCCTATGGAAAAGTGTCCATTAAGAAAGTAATTGCCGATACGGAACTGATTTTGTCGGACGCAGTATTTACCCTGTATTCCTGGAGCAAAAACAGCAATTCCTATACGAATGGTGTCAATCTTTCTTATAATGCTTCTTTGAAACGTTATGAATCGGATATCATCCGGTATACATCAGACAATCAGGGAAAATTTCTTGTAAGAGAGACACAGAATCCAAGTGGTTTTACAGGGATATTCAGCCGGGAATTTTCACTTTCCAAAATGGGCCAGGAAGAGCTGTTTGAATTTACAGCTGAAAATGAAGTCAGTCCGAGACGGATAGAACTTGTGAAACTGGATTCTGTAACAAAAAATAATTTGTCGGATGCGGAGTTTACGGTTTATTCATGGGACAATGCAGTGGGAGCTTATGAGTCCATTGGGACGTTTTTGACTTATGATGCGGCGACTGGCAGATACTATAGTGAAATCCTGGATATTACAGACAAAAATACGGGGCGGTATAAAATTGTGGAGACAAGAGTGCCGGAAGGATATACCGGAAGTTTTCAGCAGGAGATCAATCTGATGGAGGAAAATCCGAAGCTTCAGTTTACTGTGGAGAATACGCCGGTCGTCTATCCGAAAGGGCGGATCAAAATCAGAAAAACTGCTTCTGAAACAGGTACGATTCTGAAAGATGCGGAATTTACGGTGTATCAGTACCAGAAAAATACCGGGAAATACGAAAATACGCTGGGAGACCGTGCTAAAATTGTTTACGATGAAAACAGTGGTCTTTATTGTTCTAAAGACTTGTCTATCACACCCCAAAATGAGGGGAAATTCAAAGTGGTGGAAACAAAAGCACCTTCGGGTTATATCGGATCCTGGGAAAAGGAATTTGTCCTGACAGAGTCCCGGCCGGAACCGGATATCTTTGAAGCAGTCAATGAACCGGACAGGCCGCCGCTTGGGGAAATATCCGTCATCAAAAAGATCAAAGAAAATGAGATAATCTGGGCACATGGGGATCCGGTGTTCCGCTTTATTGTGGAAGGAACGGATACAAAGGGCAATGTTCGGAAATATGAGAATTATATCTGCTTTTCTCAGGATGGATATACGGTGGATGAGAATGGATATGCCACATTGGAGATTACCTTCAAAAACATTCCGGCAGGGTCTTATCGTGTTTCTGAAAAACAGGTTCTGTATTATTATCTGGAAAATGTCATAGCAAACACATCTAACGTTACGGTTACGAAAAATGCTTCGCCGTCTTATGGGACACTTCCTGTCAAAATCGCGTATGGAAATGTCACTCTGACAGCTGTAAATAACCGTGCGTCTCTTACCTTTATCAACCGAAAAGCCAGGTATGACCGTTATCTTCACAACGATGTGTTAAAGAATACCATACCTTTGTCATGATGTAGTGAAAATTTCATATCGGTATTTTTAAACGAAGCAGAAATCCCTGACTGAAAAGATGGAATACTGGCTGTTATCGATGGAAAGACATGATAACAGCCGGTATTTTTTTCATTGAGCGTCTATAGGACTTATGATATAATAAGAAGTTGATTTGACGGATTATAGGAAATGAGGTAAAACCCGTATGAATATTCTAAATATAGAACATATCAGCAAAGTTTATGGAGATAAAGTGATTTTTGACGATGTTTCCTATGGCATGAGTCAGGGAGAAAAAATCGGTGTGATCGGAATTAACGGAACTGGAAAAACAACCCTTCTTCGTATCATTGCAGGATTGGAGATGCCGGATGAAGGACAGGTAATTATGCAGAATGGACTGAGGGTGACGTATCTTCCTCAGCATCCGCAGTTTCCTGAGGGGGCAACGGTACTTTCCTACGTGACAGACGGAAATCAGGAAGAAAGCTGGAATCCGGAAACAGATGCGAAAACAGTACTGAATCGTCTGGGGATTACCAACCATGAGGAAGAGGTGGAGCACCTGTCCGGCGGTCAGAAGAAAAGAGTTGCCCTTGCGCGAATGCTGGTCAATCCGGCAGATGTGCTGATTCTGGACGAGCCTACCAACCATCTGGATAATGAGATGGCGTCCTGGCTGGAAGATTTTCTGAACCGGTTCCGCGGTTCTGTGATCATGGTTACTCATGACCGTTATTTTCTGGATCGTGTGACAAATAAAATTCTGGAGATCAGTCACGGAAAACTGTATGCCTATGAGGCAAATTATTCCAAATTTCTGGAATTGAAAGCAGAACGGGAAGAGATGGAACTTGCTTCTGAGAGAAAAAGACAGAGTGTGCTTCGCATGGAACTGGAATGGGCCAAACGCGGATGCCGTGCCAGAAGTACCAAGCAGCGTGCCAGACTGGAGCGGCTGGAAGCACTGAAAAACGGTACAGCCCCGGTTCGTGACCAGAGCGTGGAAATTGATTCTGTAGAGACTCGTATGGGAAAAAAGACAATTGAGCTGCATCATATTTCCAAGAGCTTTGGAACGAAGGTTTGTGTTCGTGATTTTGATTATATCGTGCTGAAAAATCAGCGGCTGGGGATTATCGGACCGAACGGCTGCGGGAAGTCTACACTGTTAAAAATGATTGCGGGAATCATGAAGCCGGATTCTGGAGAAATTGAAATCGGAGAAACCATAAAAATCGGATACTTTTCTCAGGAAATCGAAGATATGGATACCAGTGAACAAGTAATTGATTACATCCGTGATGTTGCGGAATACATTCCGACAAAAGAAGGGCTGGTAAGTGCAGCAAAGCTTCTGGAGCGATTTCTGTTTGATTCTGCCATGCAGTACGCACCGATTTCCAAGCTTTCCGGTGGTGAGAAGAAACGTCTGTATCTTCTGAAAGTACTTGCTGCTGCGCCGAATGTGCTTCTTCTGGATGAGATCACCAATGATATTGATATCCCGACACTGACCATACTGGAGGATTACCTGGATTCTTTTGCCGGTATTGTGATTGCAGTATCTCATGACCGGTATTTCCTGGATAATCTTGCGGAACGCATTTTTGAGTTTGACAGAGAGGGAAATCTGACACAGTATGAGGGCGGTTATACAGATTATCTGGAAGCGAAAAAGAGAAAAGAGGGAATGGATCCGGACATTTCTGCAAAAACAGGAGCTGCAAAACCGGAAGACAAACCGCGTACTTCCGGAAAAGACTGGAAACAGAACCAGAATCGTCCTGTGAAGCTGAAATTTACTTTTAAAGAACAGCGGGAATTTGAAACCATTGATGATGAAATCGCTGCTCTGGAAGAGAAAATTTCTTCTCTGGAAGAGGAAATCATGAAGAATGCCACAAACTCCGGAAAGCTGAATGAGCTGACGAAAAAGAAAGAGGAAGCGGAAGCTGCGCTGGAAGAAAAAATGGACCGCTGGGTTTATCTGAATGATCTTGCAGAAAAAATTGAGGCACAGAAAAAATAAAAGAGATTTAGAGACAAAAGGAGATTTGTATGAAAAAGAGTCCGCTGACCACGCTGTGTTACGTGGAGAAAAATGATGCATATCTGATGCTGCACCGTATCTCGAAAAAAAATGATGTGAATAAAGATAAGTGGATCGGAATCGGAGGACACTTTGAGGAGGGAGAAAGTCCGGAAGAATGTATGCTGAGAGAAGCATATGAGGAAACAGGTCTGACACTTACTTCCTACCGGTTCCGCGGAATTGTTACATTTACCCAGGAAGGATATGGAACAGAATATATGTGTCTGTATACAGCGGATGGTTTTACAGGAACTTTAAAAGAATGCGACGAGGGAGCCCTGGAATGGGTACCGAAGAAAGATCTTCCCAAACTGGAAATGTGGGTCGGGGATCTGATTTTTTTCAAACTTCTTTGGGACAATGCACCGTTTTTTTCATTGAAGCTGACCTACCGGGGAGATGTACTGACAGAGGCTGTTCTGGACGGAAGAGAGCTGAAGCTTCCCATAGAGCCGCAAAGTTTCTGGCAATCTATTGACTTTTATAAGGATTATTTAGTATGATTATTGTTCGAACATAGAAATATTAATTGCTACATGTAAAAATAAGTTATGGATAATATAAAGAAATCAGGAGGTTTACCTATGGCAGGAATTGTAAGAGTTGTAGTAGATGCAATGGGTGGAGACAATGCCCCGGTGGAACCGGTAAAGGGTGCTGTGGAAGCCGTAAAAGAAAGAAAGGAGATTCACGTACTCCTTACGGGACAGAAAGATGTGATTGAAAAAGAACTGGCAAAATATCCGGACTATCCAAAGGATCAGATCGAGATCGTTCCGGCATCCGAAGTGATTGAGACCGCGGAACCGCCGGTAAATGCAATCCGTAAGAAAAAGGATTCTTCCATTGTAGTGGGATTGAATATGGTGAAGAAAAAAGAAGCGGATGCCTTTGTTTCTTCCGGAAGTACCGGTGCGGTACTGGTAGGAGGACAGGTAATCGTGGGAAGAAGCAAAGGTGTGGAGAGACCGCCTCTTGCGCCGCTGCTTCCGACTCTGGAGGGCGTTTCTCTTCTGATCGACTGCGGAGCAAATGTAGATGCCCGTCCGTCTCATCTGGTTCAGTTTGCGAAAATGGGTTCCATTTATATGGAGCATGTGGTAGGAATCAAAAATCCGAAAGTCGCCATTGTCAACAATGGTGCGGAAGAAGAAAAAGGAAAT
The DNA here is from genome assembly GCA_945864225.1 of uncultured Blautia sp. Classification (GTDB taxonomy): domain Bacteria; phylum Bacillota; class Clostridia; order Lachnospirales; family Lachnospiraceae; genus Blautia_A. Next base: position 7,706 of record CAMBAL010000088.1, read on the forward strand.
GCTCTTGTAAAAGAAACCTTCCCTCTTTTGAAAGCATGTAAAGATATTAATTTTATCGGAAGTATTGAAGCAAGAGAGATTCCCATGGGCTATGCGGATGTCATTGTATGTGAAGCTTTTGTGGGAAATGTGATTCTGAAACTCTATGAAGGCGTGGGCGCTGCCATGATGAAAAAAATCAAGGGTGGAATGATGAAAAATCTTCGCAGCAAGATTGGCGCCCTGTTGGTAAAACCTGCACTGAAAGAGACACTGAAAGATTTTGATGCCAGTGAATATGGCGGAGCTCCGCTTCTGGGACTGAAGGGACTTGTGGTCAAAACCCATGGAAGTGCAAAAGCAATCGAAATCCGTCATGCGATTTTCCAGTGTGAACAGTTTACCCAGCAGCAGATCAATGCAAAAATTGCAGAGCGCATCCTTGCTGCAAAAGAAGATACTGCAAAAACTCCTGAACAGGAGGCTTAAAAGTGGAACTGGAAAAGCTGAAACGAATTATCGCGGAAGTAATGAATATAGAAGTGGAATCTATTACGGAAGATACTTCGTTTGTGGATGATCTTGGTGCGGATTCTCTGGATATTTTTCAGATTATTATGGGAATGGAAGAAGAGTACGACATTGAGATCGACAGTGATACCGTGGATGGCATTCAGACGGTGAGAGGTGCAGTGGAAGCCATTCGCCGGATTACGGGAAAAACCGGATTTATGGACTGATAAATCCAGGAAATACTGAAAATGCAGACAATAACGAAGTAAAAGTAAAAACAAAAAAAGCGAAAACACAGAAAACCAAAACACAAAAACAGCATAATACCAAAACACAGAAAACATGCCGCGGGCAATTTGGAAAATTCGAATGTCCGCGGTCAAATGGATCGGAGTGAGAGCTGTCTCATATACACATCTGACGCTGCCGACGATACTCCTTGTGTAGATCTC
>CAMBAL010000089.1 GCA_945864225.1 uncultured Blautia sp.
CACGACCATGAAGAATGCGGCCACGACCATCATCACCATGACCATGATACATGCGGCTGTGGTCACGATCATCATGACCATCATCATCACCACCATGCAGATGAAGTGTTCACCAGCTGGGGCCGTGAGACAGTGAAGAAGTATACCAGAGAAAACCTGGAAGCAATTCTGGAAAAACTTTCAGAGAGTGAGGAATACGGTATGATCCTTCGTGCCAAAGGAATGCTTCCGGCAGAAGATGGCACATGGATTTATTTTGACATGGTTCCGGAAGAGACCGAGATCCGTGAAGGAGCACCGGAGTATACCGGACGTCTCTGTGTGATCGGTTCCAAGCTCAAAGAAGATAAACTTGCAGAATTATTCGGATTATAAAGACGGGAGGGAATGAACGAATGGACGAGATCCGGGTTCCCATATATTTGATTACAGGTTTTCTGGAAAGCGGCAAGACCACTTTCCTGAATTTTACCCTGCAGCAGGACTATTTTTATATTGAAGGAAAAACGCTTCTGATTCTCTGTGAAGAGGGTGAGGAAGAATATGATATGGAAGCTCTGAAGCTTGCGAATACGGTTGTAGAGGTCATCGAAAAAGAAGAGGACCTGACTACCGAGCGTCTGTCAGCGATGGACATCATTCATCAGCCAGAGCGTGTGATTGTGGAATACAACGGCATGTGGCTTGCAAGCAAATTTGAAAAAATGAAAAAACCGGAAGGCTGGGGTATTGAGCAGGAAATTACCTGTGTGGATGCCAGCACTTTCCAGATGTATATGAATAACATGAAGTCCCTTTTTATGGATATGGCGCGCAATGCGGATATGGTTGTTTTCAACAGATGCAGAGCAGGAGATCCGCTGGCTTCCTATCGCAGAAGCATCAAAGTTGCCAACCAGCGGGCGGAAGTGATCTTCGAAGATGAAGAAGGGGAAATCGATGATATTTTCCAGGATGAGATGCCTTTTGACATCAATGCACCTGTCATTGAGATTTTGCCGGAAGATTATGGTATCTGGTTTGTGGATGCCATGGATCACCCGGACACTTATGTGGGCAAAACCGTCCGCTTCAAAGGCCGGGCACTGAAACCGAGAGGAATGGGAAGCAAATTCTTTGTCCCCGGACGTACAGCCATGACATGCTGTGCAGATGATACCACATTCCTCGGTTATGTCTGCAAAAGTGCTTATGCACCGAAGCTGCAGGAAGGACAGTGGGTGGAAGTGACTGCAAAAATCGCTTTTGAAAATCGTATGGAATATCAGGGTGAAGGTATCGTGCTTTATGCAGAAGATATACAGCCATGTGATGCACTGGAAGAGGAAATGGTATACTTTAACTGAGCAGAAAATAACAACATGGATTAACAATACGGAGAGAACTATTATGTATTTGATCGTAGGTTTGGGAAATCCAGGCAGACAGTATGATGGAACACGCCACAACATGGGATTTGACACACTGGATTATCTGATCGAGAAGCATCAGATCCCGCAGGGCGGTGTGAAATTCAATGCCATGTACGGCAAAGGAATCATCGGTGGAGAAAAAGTCATTCTCATGAAGCCTTTGTCCTTTATGAACCTCAGCGGAGGTCCTGTAAGGGAGATGGTAAATTATTTTAAAATAGACCCGGAGACGGAAATGATCGTGATCTATGATGATATTGACCTGGAACCGGGCCAGCTCCGTATCCGCAAGCAGGGAAGTGCGGGCGGACATAATGGAATCAAGGATATCATCCGTCAGCTTGGCACACAGAAATTTCTGCGGGTAAAGGTCGGCGTGGGCGCGAAGCCAAAGGGCTGGGATCTTGCAGATCATGTATTAGGCCGTTTTTCTGACAGTGACAGACGCCTTGTGGATGAGGCCATCGACAAAGCCGGTGACGCAGTGGAACTGATGCTTTCCAGGGGCGTGGATGCAGCAATGAATGAGTATAACAGGAAGGTGCAGGAAAAAGAAAATTTATGAGAGCCTTTTTGCAGCCTCTGCAGAATTTTGCAGAGATGGAAGATATATGGAAAAAAAGCAAAGAGAACAGAGGAATTCTTGAACTGACCGGATGTATTGAGTCCCAGAAAGCACATTTGATCTATGGGTTTTCCGGGCTCTTTCCTTTCCGGCTGATTTTGGCTGAGGATGAGCGCCGGGCGAAGGAACTCTACGAGGATTACCGGTTTTATGATAAAAATGTATATTATTATCCGGCAAAAGATCTGTTATTTTTCCAGGCGGATATCCATGGAAATCTGCTGATTCGCCAGAGGATGCAGGTGATCCGTGCACTTCTGGAACAGAAGGAAGTAACGGTGGTCACAAGTGTGGACGGATGTATGGACTACCTGTTGCCTCCTACTGAGATCCAAAAAAGCCTTATTTATTATCAGAACGACAGTGAAGTGGACCTGGAAGAATTGAAAGAATCTCTGGTACAGCTGGGCTATGAGCGTGCAGGACAGGTGGAAATGCCCGGACAGTTTTCCGTAAGGGGCGGTATTATTGATATTTATCCGTTGACAGAGGAGAACCCGATCCGTATTGAACTGTGGGGAGATGAAATCGATTCGATCCGGAGCTTTGATGCACAGAGTCAGCGTTCTCTGGAAAATCTGGAAGAGGTCACAATCTATCCGGCTTCGGAGCGAACCTGTGAAAAAGGAATGGTCACATTTCTGGATTATTTCCGGGAAGAGGCCAGCATGATTTTTCTGGATGAGCCCAATCATCTTTCCTCCAGTGCGCAGGAAGTGGAGGAAGAATTTTGCCAGAGCCGAAGAAACAGAGAAGAAAAGGGCATGCAGAATCTGCCGGCTCAGTGGCTTTGCGGATGGGAAGACCTTTGCCGGGAACTGAACAGACGCAACTGTATTTCTGTCAGTGCACTGGAACCAAGAACAGACAACTGGAAAGTGACGGGGAAATTCAATCTGACCGTCAGATCTGTCAGTTCCTATAACAGCAGCTTTGAGCTTCTTGTAAAGGATCTTCATAAGTATAAGAAACAGAACTACCAGATCGCACTGCTTTCCGGCTCCAGGACAAGAGCGGAACGTCTTGCGAAGGATCTGCAGGCAGAAGGGCTGAATGCTTTTTACGGACAGGACCCGGAACGGATCATTCAGCCGGGCGAGATTATGGTGGTCTATGGTCATGCCAAAAAAGGTTTTGAATATCCTCTGGTAAAATTTGCGGTCATTACAGAAACAGATATTTTCGGACAGGAACAGAAACCGAAGAAAAAAAAGAAAACCTACAGCGGACAGAGAATTCAGGATTTTGCGGAGCTTTCCATCGGCGATTATGTCGTACACGAAAAGCACGGCCTGGGAATCTACAAAGGAATCGAAAAGGTCGAAGTAGATAAAATCGTAAAGGATTATATCAAAATCGAATACCGGGACAACAGCAATCTTTATATTCTTGCCACACAGCTGGATTCCCTGCAGAAATATTCCGGAAGCAGTGAGTCGGCCAGGACACCAAGACTGAATAAGCTGGGCGGTCAGGAATGGAATAAGACAAAAAAGCGTGTAAAAACCGCGGTTCAGAATATAGCGAAAGAACTGGTGGAGCTTTATGCTGTCCGTCAGGAAAAGGAAGGTTATGTGTGTGGACCGGATACGGTATGGCAGCGGGAATTTGAGGAAATGTTCCCTTATGAAGAAACAGAGGATCAGCTTTCGGCAATTGAAGATACCAAGCGGGATATGGAGAGTACCAAGATCATGGACCGCCTGGTGTGCGGAGATGTGGGGTACGGTAAGACAGAAGTGGCTTTGCGGGCCGCTTTTAAAGAAGTGCAGGAAAGCCGTCAGGTGGTTTATCTGGTTCCTACCACCATTCTTGCCCAGCAGCATTATAATACGTTTGTACAGAGAATGAAGGAATTTCCGGTAAGAGTGGATCTGCTCTGCCGTTTCCGTACGCCTGCCCAGCAGAAAAAAACGCTGGAGGATCTGCGCAAAGGCATGGTGGATGTTGTGATCGGAACACACCGTGTGCTTTCCAAGGATGTGCAGTTCAAAAATCTGGGCCTTCTGATCATTGATGAAGAGCAGCGTTTCGGTGTTGCCCATAAGGAGAAAATCAAACAGCTGAAAAAAGATGTGGATGTACTGACTCTGACTGCCACTCCGATTCCTCGTACTCTTCATATGAGTATGATCGGAATCCGCGATATGAGTGTGCTGGAAGAGCCGCCCATGGACCGTGTGCCGATTCAGACCTATGTCATGGAATATGATGAGGAGACTGTCCGTGAGGCAATCGGCAGAGAACTTCGAAGAGGCGGACAGGTTTATTATGTATATAACAGAGTGACAGATATTGCAGATGTGGCGCTGAAAATATCGAAACTGGTGCCGGATGCCAGAGTGGATTTCGCCCACGGTCAGATGAGCGAACGGGAACTGGAAAATGTCATGTACGGTTTTATCAATGGAGAAATCGATGTACTTGTTTCCACAACCATTATTGAGACGGGGCTGGATATTTCCAATGTAAATACCATGATTATTCATGATTCAGACCGATACGGTCTGTCGCAGCTTTATCAGCTCCGGGGACGAATCGGGCGTTCCAACAGAACTGCTTATGCGTTCCTGATGTATAAGAAAAATAAGATGCTGAAAGAAACTGCGGAAAAGCGTCTTTCCGCTATCCGGGAATTTACGGATCTGGGGAGCGGGTTCAAAATCGCCATGCGTGACCTGGAGCTCCGGGGGGCAGGCAATCTTCTTGGGGCAGAACAGCATGGGCATATGAATGCAGTCGGCTATGACCTTTACTGTAAAATGCTGAATGAGGCGGTAAAAGAAGCAAAGGGAATCCGTACCATGGAAGATTTTGAAACGACGATTGATCTGAACATGGATGCTTTTATTCCGGATTCCTATATCAGCAATGAGTTCCAGAAGCTTGATATTTATAAGCGGATCGCAGTGATTGAAACACAGCAGGAATATGATGATATGCTGGAAGAACTTCTGGACCGTTTCGGCGAGCTCCCGAAGGCGGTAATGAACCTGCTGGCAATCGCAAAACTGAAGGCGCAGGCACATCGGGCTTATATTACGGAAATCAAACAGCTTGGACGGGATATCCGGATCACGATTTATGAAAAAGCACAGCTGAATCCGGCAGGATTTCCTTTGCTGCTGCAGAAACACCGGAGGGGATTGCAGTTCAAAATGGACCAGGAACCGAAATTTATTCTCACACCGGAGGGCAATCTGATGGATGCGCTGACGGAATTTGCAGGTGAGCTGGAAGAACTGGTGGAAGAGTGAAGACGGGTTATATATGTGAAAGGCTTTTTGCATGTATATATGAAAAATCTTGAGAATTGTATGGATATGTTAAAACACCGAGATATGCAAGATAAAATTCTCTTTCAGAAAGTAGTCGGGAGTGAATGCTAACGAATTCTAGTATATCAGAAGAAAGAGTATGAAAGTTATGTGAAAAATTTCGGATTTTCAGGAATTACCTTGCTCTTGAGAGAAAAAAAGATTATACTCATACTAATGATGATTGATTTATGGAGGACAACATGAAAAAGTTAATGAAAAGAACAGCTGCAGCATCACTTGCAGGAATCCTGGCAGCAGGAATGCTTGCAGGCTGTGGCGGAGAAAAGAAATTAGATGGAACGAAGACGGTTGCAACTGTTGACGGAACAGAAATTCCTCTCGGTGTGGTAAGCCTTATGGCCCGTCAGCAGCAGGCTTATACGGAGTCTATGTATGCCAGCTTTGGTATGAGTACCGGTAATATCTGGGACACAGAAGCAGATTCCGAGACAGGTGAAACCTACGGTGATCAGGCTGTCAGCAGTTCTCTGGAGCAGGTTGAGCTGATGTACATCATGAAGACGAAGGCAGCAGATTATGGTGTGGAAGTAACAGAAGAAGATCAGAAGGCTATTGAGGAAGCTGCTGCTCAGTTTATGGAGGATAACAGCGAGGAAGTACTTGCAGAACTGGCAGTTAACGAAGATCAAGTGAAGACATTCCTGGAACTGCAGACCTATCAGACGAGAATGTATGATTTGATCGTTGCAGATGCTGATACAGAAGTTTCCGATGAAGAAGCACAGAAATCCAGCTTTACATATGTGCAGGTTTCTACCAGCAGCACAGATGGTGAAGAAGAACTTACGGAAGAGGAACTTGCAGAGAAGAAAGATCTGGCACAGCAGGTTCTTGATGCAGTGAAAGAAGATCCGGAAGCAGATATGAGTGAAACTGTAAAAGCGATTGATGACAGTCTTTCTGCACTGTCCGGTTCTTTTAAGACCAATGTAAGTGAAGATGAGGAAGAAGCTTCTTCAAGCTATCCGGATGAAGTGATTGAAGCACTTCGTACTCTGGAAGATGGAGAAGTATACGATGAGGTCATTGAAACAGAAGAGAATGGATACTATGTAGTCAGACTGGATAAAGTATTTGACGAGGATGCCACAGAGACAGAGAGAGAATCCATTATTTCTCAGAGAGAACAGGACTTCTATACAGAAACAACCGATCAGTGGCTTGCAGACGCAGATATCCAGGTGGAAGAAAAAGTTCTGAAGACACTGAAGATTACGGACAGCCACAGCTTTACCTATGCCGCTGAGGAAGAATCAGAGGACGAGGAAGTACAGACAGAAGAAGAAATTGACGCAGAGGCAGCTGAGGAAATCGCGGAAGATGCGGAAATCATTGATGAGGAAGCAGATGACGCGGATCTGACAGAGGTGGAAGCAACTGAAGAAGAAACAGAGGCAGAAGACACTGAAGAAGCGGAAACTGCCGGGGCAGAAGTAACTCCGACAGAAAAAGCAGAGCCGACAGCAACTGCAGCACCAACAGCAACAGCATCCCCGACACCAACGGAGAAGGCTGCAAAATAAAGACAGGAATGCAGAGGAGTCAGTTTGACAGAAGAGACATAAAGCTCGGATGGTAACATTTGGGAAGAAACATAAAGCTCGGGTGGCAACATTTGGATAGAAAGAACAAAAACCGGTTAATCTTTTCAGAAATGGGAAGAATGACCGGTTTTTTTATTACAGGGAAATGTCTGCTTATGCAGACATTTCGAAACATATAAATTACCTTTCATGTGATTGCGGCCGGAAAGCTGTTAATGAGGCTTATTGTCTTATTCTGCTTCAGTTTCTGCATCTTTCCCGGTACTCATCCGTACATGGATTCCATTCACTTCTACATTATCTTCCATAGGTATGACAAGGCATCGGCGCCCGTCGATGTTCCGGGTCTCGACAAGGTCCGCACGTTCCGGATTGACGTGGATTACGACATCCGGCGTCTTAATCTCTACGCGGCGGGTGTTGGTAATATTGGCAGCCATCAGAGAGGATTTTTCTCCGGCAGCCATTTCGTACTGCTCATCAAAGGATTCCAGTTTTGTTTCTTCCACGCCGCAGTCTTCAAAGAGACGTTTCACCTCGGATTTTGTCAGTACGACAGGATCCGGAAGTTCTTTCTGGGCTTCTACCAGTTCATTCAGTTTTCCGTGAATATTCATGACAGTATCATAGGCGCAGTCATCGCCCAGTGTTTCCTCTACAAGAGCATTGAAGGAATCTCTCTGTCCGCCGGCAGAAAGAGGCGTAGTGCAGCCGAGGATTTCATCCACAAAGGTACTGCGGAGCTGCTCGGCGTTTTTTGTATAATAGAGAACTCCGTGGATATCGGTGCTCCTGTCATTAAATACAGGAAACAGAAAACCAAGATCCGGCATTTCCACGATCCAGTCCCGGATACGGTCTTCAATATTGTTGGTCTCTGCATTGTAGCAAAGTCCCGCTTTGGTCAGATTTACCGGACAGATGCTACAAAGGATATGGTCATAGATTTCGTCAGAAGCATCAAACATTTCCTGACCATCGGAGGCTTTGCCCGGAATATCGTAAACTGCATGAATGAGAATAATATAGTAATTTTCCGCATAATCATAATTTTCAATAACCTTGTCAAAAAAAGCCTCTGTCAGAGCATCGTCTTTGAGTTTGCTCTCCCTCAGTTTCATGAGGAAATGCTGATTTCCCCCTTCCTTTTCCTGCTCCAGCGGAAATTCCATGTTGATGAGATTTTTGCCGAGAGTACCGGAAAGAGTTTTACGGAAAATTTCAAAATACTTAAACATTTCTTCTTCTGATAAAGAAAGAAACGCTTCCTTTACTTCTGTTTTTTTATTCTTTTCGCCGTCTACATAGCAGCCGCGTATGCGGGTGATTGCACAGTTGGCAGGGGTAAACTGTTTTTTGATTTCGGATATTTCTTTTTTATTCATGATATATGCCACCTCATATGTAATAGATTTTTGACTGTATGTTTCGGGATTTTTGCGATATGTGAAAAACATAGCGCAGGATAGTTGCTGCTGTATAGATACTCTTTTTATTATAAAACAGACCAGAGAGAGGAGCAAGTATAAGAAGAACAGAACAAAGAATATGAAGGTTGATTTTTATGGAAGCCCATGCAGTAAGATGATATTGGAAGTTAGATTGCTAAAGTGCGCTTTAGTTCAGAAACAGTCTTTGGGGATTCTCCGGGCTTAACTATATTTATGGCTTTCTCCGGAACTTTAGT
>CAMBAL010000090.1 GCA_945864225.1 uncultured Blautia sp.
TAAACATCAAGGGTGGATTCTAACCCATTTATTCCGACAGTAAACTTACGCAATCCCGTCCCCACAGGTTTGTTGACATTTTCATAGATGCGTGCTAATATGATTATAGAAAAAGAGTGCTGCCGATAGACGGTTAGTCCGATAAATTAGTTTGACAAAAATTGCCGCTTAGTTTACCAGACCGGGGCGGCTCTTTTTGTGTCTTGTTGAAGCTATTGGGGATGGAGAATTGTGGCACTTTGCCTGTCCCCAATGGATCGTTTTGCGTAATATCACAAAGCTATTGGGGACGATAAAAAAACCGGAAAACTCCGTCCCCAAAGGATATATGAAAAAAGTACCTATGAATAAAGATAAGGGAGATGTATACAATGGGATGCACTACAATACTTGTTGGAAAAAAAGCAACTTATGACGGCTCTATGATGATTGCCAGAAATGATGATTCTCCTTCCGGACGTTTTACTGCGAAAAAATTCGTGGTCGTTCATCCGGAAGAACAGCCGAAGATTTATAAATCTGTTCTGTCTCATGTGGAAATTCCGCTTCCGGAAAAGCCGATGCGGTGTACCTCGATGCCAAATGCGGTAGAAGGCGAAGGAATCTGGGCGGCCAGCGGCGTAAATGAGGCGCAGGTAGCCATGACAGCGACGGAAACGATTACTTCCAATCCGAGAGTCCTTGGAGCGGATCCTCTGGTGGTTTATCAGCCGGCAAAAGATGGAAAAGATGAAGTTCCCGGAGGTATTGGTGAAGAAGATATTGTTTACATTGTGCTGCCGTATATTCACAGTGCGAGAGAAGGCGTACAGCGTCTGGGAAGCCTTCTGGAGCAGTATGGTACATACGAAATGAATGGAATTGCATTTCAGGATGCAGACGAGATCTGGTGGCTTGAGACGATTGGAGGACATCACTGGATCGCAAGACGTGTTCCGGATGACGTGTATGTGGTAATGCCGAATCAGCTCGGACTGGATCAGTTTGATCTGGAAGATGCACTGACAGAGCAGAAAGAATACATGTGCTCCCCGGATATGCGTGAATTTATCAAAAAAAATCATCTGAATTTATCTATGGACGGCAGTATCAATCCCCGTGATGTTTTTGGAAGTCATGATGATGCGGATCATGTGTATAATACTCCGCGCGCATGGTACATGCTGCGCTGTCTGAATCCGCGTACCAGAAAGTGGGACGGACCGGATGCAGAATTTACTCCGTATTCAGATGATCTTCCATGGTGTATGGTTCCGGAGAAAAAAATAACGGCAGAAGATGTGAAATATGTGCTTTCTTCTCATTATCAGGGTACTCCGTATGATCCTTATGGGGCATATGGTGATGCATCCATGCACGGGGCCTATCGTTCCATTGGTATCAACCGTAATGATTTTCTTTCTGTGATTCAGATGCGCCCGGATCGTACCCCGGACTGCAGTGCTGTGGAATGGATTGCGTTTGCATCCAATGCGTTTAATGTTATGGCACCTTTCTATGCAGATGTGGAAGAAACACCGGAGTATCTTTCCAACACGACGGGAACCGTTTCCACAGACAATTTTTACTGGTGCAGCCGCCTGATCGCAGCTATGGCAGATGCTTCTTACAGGAAATCCGTTTTTCATGTGGAACGTTACCAGGAACATGTAATGGCAAAAGGACATGAATTGCTCAACCATTATGATGCCCTTCTTGAAAAAGAAACAGACGGGCAGAAACGCAAGGCTCTTAGAACAGAAGCCAATCAGAAAATCGCAGATATGCTGAAGGCGGAAACTGCAGATGTTCTGGACAAAGTTCTGTATGAGCTGAGTAATCAGATGCGTAATTCGTATTCCAGGTCGGATGCATAAAAATAGAAAAATAAGAGAACAAAAATAGACTGAGGAAATGCAGAAGCTTTGCTGCTGTTACACCCCTGCAGCCGGATATATATTCCGGCGCAGGGGTGTTTTTTTGTATCATCGGAAAGTGCTTTGCATTTTCCGATGATACAAAAAAGCCCTCCGGGCAGACTCCCACTGCAAAAATAAAAAAATATATATACGCAATGCTATATTTTTTATGTCACATGGAGAAAAGCAGAGAGGAGGGGGCGGAAAAAGTCCGCAGAAAATATTGGCGCAACAGAAGAAACTCAGCAAGAAAGGAGACAAGAGGGATATATGACAGATGCAGGACTGATCAGTGAACGCCTGAGAAAGAAAAGTCTGGAGAAAAAAGCGGCTGAACAGCATAAGCGTGAAGAAATGCTTCGGGAATATAACAGACGATTGCGGGAGAATGAAAAAAGTCCATTTTTCCTGTCAGAAGTACAGAAAAAAGAAGTCCGTGAATATTGGGAATCCCATACAAATTTCAGGAAAAGTCAGAATCCGGAATCGGATACGCAGCTGAATGTCGAAGGATGGGTGGAATACTACTCGGGACTGTACGGAATGTATGACAGAAGATTTCTTCCGGATCCGGTGTATTACCTCGATATTGATTCCTACTATAATCACAGGGCTGCAGCAAAATATATTGACAATAAATGTTTTTACAGCCGCCTTTTCCCGCAGATCAGACAGCCGGAGATTATTGCAGAGAAAGTAAATGGATTCTGGCTGGATAAGGATTTCCGGGGGATTCAGATGGAAGAGATTCTGAGAAAATGCCGGGAAGCGGGAAAAATCATTGTAAAGCCTGCGGTAGATTTTGGAGGAGGAGCAGGGATTTTTATCTGGGATGCAAAAAAAGATGCCACGGGCAGACTGGAAAAATATCTTTTAAGGACGGTGATCGATACTGTGATTATGGTGTTTCTTGAGCAGCACAGGGAGATGAAAAAACTTCATCCGAGTTCTGTAAATACCGTTCGCACGATTTCTTTTTATTACAAAAATGAAATCAGAATTCTTTCTTCTGTGGTGCGGATGGGAACAGGAGACAGCGAAGTGGACAACATCAGTGCAGGCGGAATTTCTGCTGGAATTAAGGAAGATGGCAGATTGAAAAATGTCGGTTTCAACAAATCCGGAAAACGTTTTCTGACCCATCCGGATGGAGCGGTTTTTGGAGAATGCAGGGTTCCGTGTTATGAACAGATCTGCAGCCATATCCGGGAAGCACATAAATTTTTCCCATATTTTCGCCTGATATCCTGGGATTTCGCAGTGGACTGTGAGGGAAATCCGGTATTGATAGAGGCGAACCTGAGGAACGGGGAACTAGATTTTCACCAGATTAACAATGGTCCGCTGTTCCGGGAACTGACGGATGAGGTGCTGTGGGAAGTATATAGAAAGAGTTGTAAGTTTGGAAGTGAACTTCCAAATCTACCATTATTGACGCAGCAAGTGCGTCAGGAAAGAGGAAAAGATGCTGAAAAATATTAATCAGGAAAAATTTGCGGAGATGATTCTGAAGTCTTACCGACATCAGACAGAGACAAGCGCCCATGCTTATGCAAAAGAATTTTGTGAGACGATCGATGAAAAATTTGAGCCTTTGGCAGAGGCGTGGATCAGAGGAGAAAAACTTCCGGTGATCAAGGAAGGAAACTATACAGTAGGCAAAATCATGAGCATACAGAATACGACAGATTTTTTGTTTGCTCTGAAGTTGCTGAATGAATACAGAGCAGACCCTGTCAATGGAGAAGCCGAAATCTGGAGACCAAGAAGAGCATTGCATCCCGGTGCCCGGAAATGAGGTGAAACATGGACAATAAAACTGCGGATATCTATAGCAGATTCAGACACGAAAACTGGGAAAAAATGGATATGTCCCAGCGTTTGAATGCCCTCCAGGAACTGGAAAATATTTCTGCTGCCCAGAATCATTCCACACCTCAGAAAATTACGGCAAAAGAACTGGAAGGTGCGAATTACGGTTACTTTGACGGAAAGGAAATTGTGGTAAATAAACATATCCTGGAAAACAGCATGATGGTCAAAAATGTTGTGAATGAGGAAACTGGTGAAACGGAACAAATGTGCCGTATGGTGGCGGATGCCAATATCCAGATGATGGATACCATTTTTCACGAAGATTATCATTCTTTTCAGGAACAGGCGGTAAGTGGGGCGATTCCTGCAGAAACACTGAAATCGATGGGAATCACGGAGCAGACTTTACATAACTGGCAGTCCAATAATTCGGTCTTGAATTATGTGGATCCGGAAGTGGACGGATGTCTTTACAGAATTCAGGGGCTGGAGCAGAGTGCTTTTGCGGCAGGTGAGAGCCGGACTCAGGAGGCCTTCCGTTATCTGAATGAAACATTCGGGGAAGATCCCAATTTCGGAACTTATCTGACGAGTATTAACAATGGAAGTTATGCGAAAAATCTGAACGCTGCACAGTTAAAATACGGGGACCCCAATATTCAGAACACACTCCAGGGAAAAATGAATGAGCGGTATTATTTGGAAAATGTGCAGTATTCTAACAAAGTATCTGCACAGAATGTGGAAAAAGTTCTGGATACCAGTATGATGGAAGCTTTGAAAAGCCATAAAGAAGAAACCGGAACATCAAACAGTGGAGGGCTTGGTCATTCCAATTACGGAGGCTTTGGCGCAAATGGAGTTTCGCCTGGTTTGGGAAACCGGATGTCTGTGGGAAACCATAATGGCAGTGTTGGTTCGGCGAGCAGTGGAGCAGCAGGTGGAAAGGGACATGCAGGCGGTTATGTTGGAACAAATGGATTCTCCGGAGGAATGACAGGAGGTCACGGAGGAAACAGTACAGGCGGCCATGGAGAAAGCAGCAGTGGAATGCATGGTGGTTCCGGTCAATCCGGAGGGATGGAGTAATCAGGAGCATCTGCACAGTCGGATAAAAATAAAAAAATATTTAACCGGTCATTTATGATAATCATGTACCCGGAAACCGGTATCTGAAAACGAAATCAAGGAGGTTAAAACATGACTCAGAAAGAATTAAGAGCCATCCGATTAAAAAACGATTATGAAAAAATGGCAAGTATGAGAAATCGTGCGATCAGCTGGACGGTGGACGATCCGGACAACCCGGAACATTATGTGATCACATATAACATCCGCACGATTGTTGGTCTGAATTCTCAGGGAAAACCGATTTACAGAGACAAGAGTACGGTTGACATCACATTTCCGCCTGAGTATCCAATGATAAAACCGAGAGCAGTCATGAGAGAGCAGCAGCCGCTTCATGTGAACTGGTATACGGACCGCAGCTGGTGTCCGGGCCATTGGTCATCCGATGAAGCATTGTGGAGCTATATCAGACGTATGGGAAAAACGATTCAGTTCGATAAACGCTATACGAATCCCGGCAGTGCGGCAAATCCGTCAGCGAAAGCTTTCTGGCTGGAAAATCAGAACGGTGGAATTTTCCCCACAGATAAACAGGAGCTTCCTGTAGGCGGAGAGAAAAAACGCAGAAGTGTCATTCATTTGTAATCATAAAAACGAAAAACCAGTAAAAAACAATAAAAACAAACCAAATAAAAAGGAGAAAAAACCATGGAAGATATGAAAAGAGTAAAAGTAATGCACCCGACATCCGGTAACGTAGTAGATGTAGACATTCCTGATGATATGACGATTCAGGAGCTGATCGATGATCTGATTGAAAGTGGTTTTATCAGTGAGATTCCGGATGGATACACCGCTGCTCTCAAAGATGGTGTGGACACCACAAATATGGATCTGTCCAGAACACTTGTGGAAAACGGCGGAGGTCAGGATTCTACAATCCGTCTGTTTTCCGGTGCGACGGCATAATGGCATATGGGTAAATCAGTCATTCATGAAGTAACACAAATGTATCGTCAGATAGAAAAAAAACTCCCGCAGGATTTTTCCGGACTGATTTCTTCCGGATATCGAAACAGAAGCGAAAACGGGATGAGGGTCCTTTTTCGTGAGGAAGCTTCCGAAGAACTATTTCAGGAAATTTCCTGGGGTGAGGTGACCCGTCGGAACAGAAAGGAACAGGCAGGAATTCTTGCAGGGCATTTTTGCTGGAGTACTTCCGGAGAGGAGCAAATACCCTGGGTGGAAGTGTGTCATGTAATTCCCTGTGTGAATCCGCAGGAAAGCGGGGAGGCCTTTATCCGCATGTCAGCAGAAAACTGGCAGGAGATGTATCAGGAACTGGACAGACTGAATGAGGAAAAAAATCTGGAACTGATTCCGGTGGGATGGTATCACACCCATCCCTGGAACATTGCAGCGGTATATTCCAACATTGATTATGAAACACAGGACCACAAATGTGAATACCCCTATAGTGTGGGTGTGGTGTTTAATCCCCATCAGAAAACCTGGAAAGCTTATTATGGACCCAAAGGGCTGGAATGCGAAAGTTACCTTACGATGCCTGCAAATTCGATAAAACAGGAATATCCGTGTAAGAATTGGTATCAGGCATCGGAAAAAACCAAGAAAATCCGGCAGGAAGCTTTTCCGGGAGAAAACGCAGAGTATGAGATTTTCCAGTATAACTGGCACAAACTGCAAATCAGACAGGATTACGGAAGAAGGCTGTTTGACAGACCTGTAATAGAAAGATGGCGGGAGGAACCGCTGCAGAGCTCCTCTTTTCGCAATCTCCTTTGCGGACTTGCCGGTGCATTGAAGTATAATCTGGGAATTATGGGAGATATGGACAGAGATCTGCAGGGAATTCTTTTGACAGGAATCCTTACGGAAGAGTATGGGAACTACGGCATGCGTTTTCGAAAATCCTTTTTTTACCATGATCCGAAGGAACTTCTGGAACTCACTGGAAGAAGAGAATATGGAAAAACAGCAGTTCTTGTCACAAGGAAAGACGCTGCTTTTTTCCGGGATAACAATATCATGTGGAATATCATGACGAATCTGGGGATATACACATTTGTATACTGCAGTGCACAGACAGATTTTTACCGGAACCGGTATGGATTTGAAATACTGAGTAAATAATCCGGCTGTTCATTGGGATATTTTGAAAGGTGTGTTACGAAGAACGAAGGGAAAAGCAATCAAATAATATTCAGACGAAAGAGGGAGGATATAAAAATGGGAAGAGCAATGATCGGAGAAGTCCGGATGGGTGAAGAATCCATGGTGGACCGCCAGAAACTGATTCCCTGGTGGGAGCAGGAGGTGGTGAACAACAGCTATGTCCTTGTGGCAGGTGCAGGAGCGATCGGAAACGAAGTGCTGAAAAATTTGGCATTGATCGGCGTTGGTCATATTCTGATCTGCGATATGGATGTGATTTCAACGTCAAATCTCAGCCGTACCGTTCTGTTCACCAAAGACGATGTGGGAAAATATAAGGCAAAAGTGGCAGCAGAACGGGTAAAAGAAATGTCTGTATGTCCGGATATTGAGGTGGATTATTTTATCGGAGATATCATGCATCTTCTCGGAAACGGTGTTTTTGGTCAGTTTGATGTAGTTCTCGGATGTCTGGATAATCTTGAGACCAGAGCAAGTTTGAATAAACGTTGTAATCTTCTTCAGATTCCCTATATTGATGGCGGTATCAGGGAACTTACCATGAGTGTTTCGGTCCACCATTATCCAAAATCCTCCTGCTGGGCCTGCGGCATATCAAACAGACAGTTATCCAATGAAAAAATGATCCGTTATTCCTGTGATGAGAAGAGAAAACGCTTTGTAGAAGAAAAGAAAGCACCGACCATTCAGATTTCCACCGCAATTGCCGGTGCGCTGGCTGCACAGGAAGCTGTGAAAATTCTTCACAAAATGGATCAGGTACAGTATGGCAGAAAGTATTATTTTGAGGGCCTGACCAATTCTTTTGAATCGATACATATTCCGAAGCGTGCGGACTGTGTCTGTCATCACAGTTACGATAAGGTGACAAAAACGCCCTGGACAAATCAGGCAGTACTGGGTGAGTTTCTGGAATGGGTGAAAGAACAGAATCGCGGAGAAGAATTTTATATCGATATTACGGGAGAACATCGTTTTACCTTTACAGGCAAATGCAAGACCTGTGGTGCGGTTGTTGATTTTTGGAAACCGGATTACCTGATCTATGCAGAGGATTTGTACTGCAGCAGCTGTCTCGCAGAGAAAAATCTGCAACCGGGATTATCCAATTGTGAGGAGATTGTGGAGCTTCATGCATCAGACAAGAGAATCTCCGGCATGACACTGGAAGAACTTGGAATTGCCAAAGGACATATTGTAACCCTGCGAAGCTGTACAGAAGATTCAAAATGCCTTTACTATGAACTGACAGCAGATCTTCCGGCAGTGATGAAATCCCTGACTGTACGGGATGTATATAGAGAGTGATCAGTAATTATGGTAAAAAACAGTCATCAGCTGTCCGCTGCAAAGGACAAATGGTTTTTGGATCAGCATAGAGTCGATGAGTATCTCCTGGGAGAATTTCACCCGGGAGATACCGTAGTTGTATGTGCAAAATGCCACCGTGTGTGGTTTACGGATACATGGGAACTGCAGAATTGCTGTCCGAA
>CAMBAL010000091.1 GCA_945864225.1 uncultured Blautia sp.
CCGAAGGTATGTCTGCCCGGCCCTCAGGGGCTCTCTTTCGCGTACGGTTTTTCACACCTACCCCCTCACAGAGTTTCGCCCTGAACGGAAGTTTCGGTGAAATCTGCAGCATAACGAAACCTAAAAAATCCTCACGGATTGCTTCTGAACTAAAGCGCACTATAATTCATTACCCCTCACTGTAATTCCTTGAATGAAACATGAAAAGCATGTTTTGGTTATTGTTATTCAACAATTTAACAATTTACCGGAAAAATTAACTGGGAATTAACGAAACCCGGTAAAAGAATTTGATAATGCACTTTTAAGATAATGCCTGTAAAAACGAAATCCCGAATCAAAGCGAAAGCAAAAAAGAAGGAGTAAAAAGTTTATGAAAGCAAAAAAAATCAGCGCATTATTATTAGCAGCAGCAATGATGGTACCTGCAGCAGCACCGCAGAATGTTATGGCAGCAGAAGAGGCGGCAGCACCGAAATATATTTTCCTTTTTATCGGTGATGGAATGAGCTATCCGCAGATCCAGACCACAAACTATTATCTGAGTGCAATGGCAGATGATGGAGATGAAATCCTTACAAGCCAGAGTAATCTGAACATGATGAGCCTTCCTGTAGCAGGTTCCGCTCAGACTTATGACAGCACATCTTTCTGTCCGGATTCTGCTTCCACAGCAACATCTATCGCTACAGGTCATAAGACCTACAGCGGAACAATCAACATGGACGAGAAGATGGAAACTCCGTACGAAACAATTGCAGAGAAGCTGAAAGATCAGCTTGGTTACAAGATTGGTATTCTTTCTTCCGTAAACCTGAACCATGCCACACCGGCTGCTTTTTATGCACATCAGGCATCCAGAAACAGCTACTATGAGATTGGTCAGGAAATGATCGACAGCGGTTTTGATTATTTTGCAGGCGGCGGTCTGAAAAAAACAACAGGTGATGAAGGCGATAAAACAGATCTGTACGAACTGGCAGAAGAAGCAGGTTATAAGGTTGTCAAAACACAGGCAGAAGCAGAAGCTCTGACCGCTGAAGACGGCAAAGCAATCGTGATCGATGAGACACTTGCAGACAGTGATTCCATGAGTTATGCAATGGATCTGGAAGAAGGCGAATGGGGTCTTGCAGATTATGTGGAAAAAGGTATCGAAGTATTGAACAATGATACCGGATTTTTCATGATGGTAGAAGGCGGAAAGATTGACTGGGCCTGCCATGCAAATGACGCAGCAGCAACCATTACCGATACACTTGCACTTGATGGTGCAGTAGGCAAAGCAATTGAGTTTTATAATGAACATCCGGATGAAACGCTGATCCTTGTGACCGGTGACCATGAGACCGGTGGTCTGACAATTGGTTTTGCAGGTACAGATTATGATACATTCCTTACCAATATCAGCAATCAGAAGATGTCCTATGCAAAATTTGATTCTGATTATGTAGCAGGTTACAAAGAAAACAAAACAGACTTTGATACAGTGATGGCAGACATTACAGAACTGTTCGGACTTCAGGCTCCGCAGGGCGAGGCAGAGACGACAACACAGGCAGACAGCGCAGATTTACATCCGGAATCTGATGAGACAGGTTCTCTTGTAATGACTGAATACGAATACAATAAATTAAAAGCAGCTTATGATGAGACGATGTCACGTACCGGTGATGAGGAAGAGTTTGGACAGGAGGAATATCTTCTCTATGGAAGCTATGAACCGCTTACTGTAACCATTACTCACATCCTGAATAACAAATCCGGCATCAGCTTCTCCTCTTATGCACATACAGGACTTCCGGTAGAAGTACTTGCAATGGGAGCAGGACAGGATGATTTTGGCGGATATTATGACAACACAGATATCTACAACAAACTGGCAGCTCTTACAGGAGTAGAATAAAACATGGGAAATAAGCTGAAAAAGAATGCTGTTTCTTTGTTGGCAATCCTCTTGATTTTCATCCTCATAGCCCTTCCGACGGGCTATGAGGATGCTGCTATTTATCAAGGAACAGATAAAGTAAAGGCAAAAGTTCTTTCTACAGATGAGAGTACAGTGAGAAGCTCCGGGCTGATCCAGTCGGGGGAACAGTACTGCCAGCTTGAAATTCTGGGAGGTCGATTTAAAGGGCAGCAGAGCAAAGGCGTTAATATGCTCAGCGGTTCTCTGGAATCTGACAAAATGTATGAACCGGGTGATGTGGCGCTGGTAGTGATCAGCTATTCCGGTGACGAGATTTTGTCAGTTGTGATGTCAGACCATTTCAGACTGAATAAAGAACTGATTCTGGGACTGATGTTCATCGTGCTTCTGATCTGTTTTGCGGGAAGACCAGGATTTCGCGCAGTATATTCCTTTTTGATTACAATTCTTACTATCTGGAAAATTATGGTTCCAGCATATCTGAGAGGGGTCAATCCCATTTGGTGCGGGATTTTGATCACCGCATTTCTGACAGTTCTGATTATTTTTCTGGTATACGGATTTGACAGAAAAACCATTGCTGCCAGCAGCGGCGCACTTTTGGGTGTTCTTGTGACCTGTGTGATCGGATGTGTGTTTACGAATGCGTTCAAAATCCATGGGGCCGTGATGTCCTATTCGGAAAGTCTGTTGTATTCCGGCTATCAGGATCTGAATCTGACTAAAATTTTTATGAGTGGTATTTTTATCGGTGCATCCGGGGCTATGATGGATCTTTCTGTGGATATTACCTCTGCAGTTTATGAAGTTATACAGAAAAAACCGGAAATTGGCTGGAGGGAAGCCGCACGTTCCGGTATGAATGTGGGAAGAGCTGCTATGGGAACTATGACGACCACACTGCTTCTGGCATATTCCGGAGGATATATCGCACTTCTGATGACATTTATGGCACAGGGTACACCTGTGGTAAATATCCTGAATTATAAATATGTGTCTGCGGAGATTCTGGATACCGTTGTGGGAAGCTTTGGACTGGTGACAGTTGCGCCATTTACGGCGTTGACAAGCGGCTGGCTTCTGACAAGAAAAAATAAGTAACTGTACAGCAAATGGAGATAACTGCAGAAAAAGCCCCCGGCGTGACGGTCTGCCGTGACATAAGGCGGATCATGCACGCTGCGAGAGCTTTTCCTGCATAAAAGGTTTAAAAGGAAAGTGGCAAATTTATATTTTCGAATAACCGAAGCCGTTGACGATTGCGTCCAGCTTCTGCTTATTTTTACACAAAGGACAGTCATGTACGCGGTAGGTGCCGTAATCCGGGATATCCTTCTGATGGAAGATGGAATGAACCGGAAGCTGGGCTACGCTTCTGACTGCGCTGAAAATTGCAGCGACTGCGCGAATCTGCCCGCCGTAATACAGAATACTTGATACTGCACGGGAAAGGGTTTCACCGGTGGTTACAGATCCGTTGAGAATGAGGATGTTTTTGTCTTTGATCATCATCTGGACGTTGTCACGGAAAATCATTTGTCCCACATTGTTGTATTCCGGTGAAGTAATGTAAATGGTCTGGTGAGCGTTCATGGAAAGAACGCCGGCTTTCGTCAGTTCATCAGCCAGATAAGCACCAACGACTTCCAGTCCATCCATGCAGACAATGGTATCAATGGGAATACTTGCTTCGTAGTTGCGGGAAAGTTCCCGGGCGATTCTTCTTGCTTCGGAACAGCGGGACTTCATGGTGGTGATATCCAGATAGTGCGTAATATGCGACTGGGGGGTAGCAAAATGTCCCGGGAAGACTTTGAGCTGAATACGCTCATCATTGCGCGCGTAAATTTTGAACATCTTCGATTCCATATGACAACCTCCTTCTCCTGAAGAACCGAAACAACTGTGCGGTTCTTTTTTATGTGTCTATTATATCATCTGTCACGGGAAATTTAAACAGAAATTCATATTTTTTACAAAAAAAGTTTGATTTCAAATAGAGTTTTTGGTTATAATTTGAAAGTTTTGGAGATTTGGGGTGGAAGTATGAGGATGAAGATGATAGAATGGAGAAGATGTAGAGCAACGAATTGCAGAAGCACAGAATGACAAAATGACAGAAGGAGAGCAGTTATGACACTTGCGCAGCTGCGATATGTGATCACAGTAGCAAATTCCAATTCCATGAACGAAGCGGCGAGGACTTTGTTCATTTCACAGCCAAGCCTTTCGGCATCAGTCAGGGAACTGGAGGAAGAAATCGGGGTAGAACTTTTCCGAAGGACCAACAGGGGAATTTCTGTAACACCTGAGGGAGAGGAATTTCTCGGTTATGCCAGGCAGGTAGTAGAGCAGTACGAATTGATTGAGACAAAATATGTATCCAAAAAACAGGGCAAAAAGAAATTCAGTGTTTCTACCCAGCATTATACCTTTGCGGTAAATGCCTTTGTGGAGCTGGTAAAACAGTTTGGCATGGATGAATATGAATTTGCCATTCATGAGACAAAAACCTATACAGTGATCGAGGATGTGAAGAATTTCAAAAGCGAGATCGGTATTTTATATCTGAATGATTTTAACAGTAACGTTCTGATGAAATTATTTCATGAATTTCAGCTGGAATTTCATGAGATATTGAAATGCAGCATTTATGTTTACATGTGGAAGGGACATCCTCTGGCAAAACGGGAGGAAATTGCGCTGGAAGAACTGCGGGAATATCCCTGCCTGTCTTTTGATCAGGGGGCATATAATTCCTTTTATTTTGCAGAAGAGGTGCTGAGTACCTATGAGTATAAACGTTTGATCAAAGCGGATGACAGAGCCACGGTTCTGAACATGATGGTGGGGCTGAACGGATATACTCTTTGTTCCGGTATTATCTGCGAGGAACTGAACGGGACGGATTACTGTGCAGTGAAGCTGAAATCAGATGAAGTGATGTCAATTGGATATCTCGTGCGTAAAGGAGTTACCATCAGTCCTCTGGGACAGCGATATTTGGAGGAAATTTCCCGTTATAAGGATAAGGTATACGGCTAGCCAGCCGGAAATATTCCGCGAGGTGTATTTCTGTGAAGAGTGACTTATAGTTAAAACCTATAACCAGCAGTATTTTTTATGAATTATACTTTTGCAGAAAATCGTGCTATAGTATCCATATCGATCGAAGAGAATTTTAGAGGTGAAGACATGTCAGGAATTGTAGTTGAAAATGTGTGCAAATCCTTTCTTTCCAAAGATGGAACGGTAGATGCACTGAAGAATGTCAGTCTGACCATTGATTCAGGCGACATTTACGGTATCATCGGAATGTCCGGAGCAGGAAAGAGCACACTGGTACGATGTATGAACTTTCTGGAAGTTCCCACACAGGGCCGTGTTTTGATCAATGGCAAGGCATTGGGAGATCTTTCGGAGAAGGAGTTGAGGAAACAAAGAGAAGAGATTGGAATGATTTTCCAGCATTTCAATCTGCTGATGCAGAAATCAGTCTTGGAAAATGTATGTTTTCCATTGTATATACAGGGGAAGAAAAAAGCAGAGGCGCGCAGGCGTGCAGCAGAGCTTCTGGAAATTGTCGGGTTGAGCGATAAGCAGAATGCATATCCGGCACAGCTTTCCGGGGGCCAGAAACAGAGAGTCGCGATTGCGAGAGCTCTTGCCTCTGATCCGAAGATTCTTCTCTGTGATGAGGCTACCAGCGCTCTGGATCCCCAGACGACCTCATCCATTTTGGAACTTTTGAAGGATATCAATCAGAAATTTGGTATTACCATTGTTGTGATTACACATCAGATGGCGGTAGTACGTGAAATCTGTAATCATGTAGCAATCCTGAAAGAAGGCCAGGTTGTAGAGACCGGACTTGTGTCGGATATTTTCAGCAATCCGAAATCCGAAGTTGCCAAAGAGCTGATCCGCAAGGATATCGGTTCTGGTGCAGAGGATGGAAAAATTGGAGTTCAGCCGCTGATTAGAAGCGGTGAGATCATAAGAATCGTCTTTTCAGAAAACTCATCCTTTGAGCCGGTGATTGCCAATCTGGTTCTTACTTTCCATGAACCGGTGAACATTCTCAAAGCGGATACCAAGAATGTCGGCGGTGTTGCCAAGGGAGAAATGATTCTGGAATTTGCCAAAGACAGCACGAATGTGGAGGCAATGAAGGCATATCTGAGAGAAAGAGGACTTGCAGTGGGGGAGGCGAATGATTATGTGGACTGAAGAAGTGATCAGTATGATCATTAAGGGAATCGGCGAGACCCTGTACATGACTCTGGTATCTACCCTGATCGGATATCTTTTCGGAATTCCTATGGGAGTGCTCCTGGCAGTATCCGATAAGGAAGGGCTGAGGCCAAATGCAGTTCTGTATAAAGTACTGGATGTGATCGCAAATATTGTCAGAAGTGTACCGTTTCTGATTCTTCTGATTCTGATCCAGCCGTTTACAAGAGTTATCATCGGAAAGAGTTATGGTTCATCTGCGACCATTGTCCCGCTGGTTGTAGCTGCGATTCCGTTCATTGGACGAATGGTGGAATCTTCGCTGAAAGAAGTAGATAATGGGGTAATCGAGGCAGCCAGATCCATGGGGGCCAGTGATATTCGGATTGTGATGAAGGTGCTTCTGGTGGAAGCAAGGACTTCTCTGATTACAGGAGCGACCATTGCGGTAGGCACGATTCTCGGTTATTCTGCAATGGCAGGATGTATCGGCGGAGGCGGTCTCGGAGATATTGCGATCCGGTACGGATATTATCGGTATCAGGCAGATATCATGGTTGTTACGGTAGTGCTTCTGGTACTTCTGGTACAGGTATTCCAGTCAGTAGGTATGGCAATTGCCAACCGGCTGGATAAGAGAAAATAATAAAAAGTAAACAATAAAAAATAAAAATATAAAGAAAAATGGAGGAACATATTATGAAAAAATTAGTTGCAGCAGCATTAACAGGAGCTCTGGTATTAAGCTCATTCAGCTTCAATGTTTTTGCAGAAGAGGACACAACCATCACTGTAGCAGCATCTGCTACACCGCATGCGGAGATTCTTGAGCAGGCAAAACCACTTCTGGAAGAGAAGGGTTATGAACTGGAAGTTACCGTATTTAATGATTATGTACAGCCAAACGAAGTGGTAGAGAGCGGCGACTTTGATGCCAACTACTTCCAGCACATTCCATATCTGGAAAGCTTTAATGAAGAAAAAGGCACACATCTGGTAAACGCAGGTGGTATTCACTATGAGCCGTTCGGAATTTATCCGGGAACCAAATCCAGCCTTGATGACATCGCTGAGGGAGATTCTATTGCAGTACCGAATGACACTACCAATGAGGCGAGAGCACTTCTTCTTCTGCAGGACAACGGCATCATCACTCTGAAAGAAGATGCAGGTCTGTCAGCAACTGTTAATGATATCGCAGAGAACCCATACAATGTGGAAATCGTTGAATTGGAAGCTGCTCAGGTTGCACGTGTTGCCAATGAAACCGCATATGTGGTACTGAACGGAAACTATGCTCTGGAAGCCGGCTTCTCTGTAGCAAAAGATGCACTCGCATACGAAAAATCTGATTCTGAAGCAGCAAAAACTTATGTGAATGTCATTGCTGTAAAAGAAGGAAATGAAGAAAGCGAACCGATCAAAGCCCTTATTGAAGTGCTGAAATCTGATGAAATCAAAAACTACATCAATGAGACATATGATGGAGCAGTTATTCCGTTCGAAGAATCTGAGGATGCTGAAGATGCAGCTGAAACAGAAGAAGTGACAGAAGAGACAGCAGAAGAAGCTGAGACGGAAGATGCTGCAGCAGAAGAAACCGCAGAGGAAGATGCTGAATAAATTTTGAAATTAAAGAATAATAAAGAACGACATTAAAAAAATCCCGCCGGAGGATTCAAGCAATGAACCTCTGTTGCGGGATTTTTTTGTATCATGCGCAATCGGAGAAATAGGCAAGTTATTTGGTATCGTTATTTCGAAAATGATGTATTGGGATACAAAAGAAAACTACGGGCAGGGTTCTTTCTCAATGATTTACGGGGCACATGTTTTTAGTGATTTTCAAAAGAAAAAAAGAAAAAATGGAAAAAAATAGAAAAAGTTGTTGACATGCATGTTTTCCTGTGGTATTCTAACCAAGCTGTCAGAAAGAATTGTTTTTCTGAAAGACACAATTTAGCAGTTTTTCAGAAAAATAAAAATAGTTGTTGACAAATGACTGAACATATGATAAAGT
>CAMBAL010000092.1 GCA_945864225.1 uncultured Blautia sp.
ATACGAGATGTAGTACGGTCTCGTGGGCTCGGAGATGTGTATAAGAGACAGCTTCCGGCAGTGGTTTTGAATAATAATATCCCTGTATCCGATCCACCTGGAGACGTTTCAGCTCTTCCACCATTTCTTCTGTCTCTGCACCTTCTGCTACAATGCTGTAACGTGCCTTCAGAAACATTTCCACAAGCGAGTGGAATATCTGGCGCTCTTTCGGTGTTCCAAGTGCCTTGTCCGTCAGGGTTTTATCCAGCTTAATTGTATCAAACGGCAGAGAAAGCACACTGGCAAAATTGGAATATCCCATGCCAAAATCATCCAGGTAGAAACGAATGCCCTCCGCAGTCAGGGACTCCATGATTTCTCTGGCTTTGACCGGGTTCTCGGAAATCACTCTTTCTGTGATTTCAATCTTGAGTATCTCATGACTGACACCATATTTGTCCAGAATCCGGTCCAGCTTTTCCTTCATTCCCTCTTCCATAAACTGACGGATGGACATATTGATCGCAATTCCCTTCAGCTTCAGTTCCGGATGGCTTCCCACAAACGCACATACTTTTTCCACAATGATCCAGTTCAGTTCATTGATCATTCCTGTGGATTCCGCAAGTGTAATGAACTCTGACGGAGGAATCGGATTTCCCTCCTTATCTGACATACGCGCAAGCGCTTCCGCCGAGCAGAACAGCCCGTCCTTCCAGCAGTAAATCGGCTGATAATAAACAGAAAAGCTTTTGTTTGCGATGGTTTCCCTCATTTGCTCAATGATGGATTTCTGCCTCTCCATCATCATACGGACTTTTCTGTCAAAAGGAACCCATCCATTCTCTCCCTCTGCTTTTGCAAGGCGCATGGCGTATTCCAGCTGCTCAATGATCCGGGTATTATCAGCTTCCCTGCTCTCCTGACCTGACTCAGCTGTGCCATACAGATAAAGGTCTGAGACAGATACGGAAAGGGTGGCTTTCATATCACCAATCTCCCAGGGTTTGGCAAATCGTTCTCTGATATCATTCACTGTACACAAATACGAGGCATCCTCTTCTTCCCGGCAGATGATGGCGAATTCCAGACTTCCCAGCCGGTAGGCTCTTGCTGCCGGCGAAAGATTGTCCAGATACCGGGCAACTGCGTACAGAAATTCATCACCGTTCTTCTGCCCGAATTCTCTGTTCACACGACCAAATTTATTCAGATACAGCATAATGATATGAAGCCGTTTCTGAGATTCACACAAAACCCCCAGATCCTCCACGAAAACTCCCCGGTTGCCCAGATTGGTAAGATAATCGGTATTATTCCGCCTGCTCTGGAAACTGATAAACAGAATCAGATCCACCATTGCCGCGATCAGTCCGTTCATCATGGTGTCACGGCAAATCAGCTGCCAGATCAGGATTCCGCATACCACATAAGGAATCGAACGCATGGCCTTACGCATGGATCTGCTGGCAATGTCACTGTTCTTCAGGTAACACAAGCCCACCATCACTACTTCAAACATGACCACCAGGTATCCCAGAAGGTTCAGCGGCCCCCGGATGTATCCCTGATCTCCGAATGAGAACAGACAATTGTTAAACAGATTTACCGCTACTGATGCAACCACGATTCCATACAGAGACCAGATGACGATTGTTATTTTTTTTCTGCAAAAATGTTTCGGAAAATGCTCAAAAATCTGATGAGAAAGATAACTGGCAATTACTACCGAATTCAGACTGGCAACCAGATAATTCAAACTGGAAATCAGCATATTCACCCAGACCGGAAATGTTTCATACTCCCGGATGCCATATACGGAAAGAACATCCAGCATGATTGCCAGAAGAGTCACGTACAGGCAGAAACGAAATCTCTGATTTCCGATGTTTGCTGTGCTTCCTTCGTCAAAGCTATATAACAGCAGCAAAACAATGATCAGCGCTGCCACTATTTCCAACATCACTGAGAAATCCATAATTATTCCTCTTTATACTGTCTTTTTATTACACTCTAGCACACATTTCAAAGTAAAGCAATCATGATTTCCGCAGACCGAAATCTTGTTTTCTATATGCGGACATCTTATTTTCACAAAAAGACATCTTATTTTCTATAGACGAGTCTCCTGCTTTCACCAAAAAAACATCTTGCATTTATGCGGAATGAATCGTAATACAAAATGTATTCTGATAGGTTTCTCCCGGCATCAGGCTGTTCAGGTCTTCCTGTCTTTCCAGATCTTCTACAATATTTTTGCGTGACGGAAGGGAAGACCACGGCTCAATACACACATAAGGTGCTTCTGTCCGCGGGCAGTGCCAGAATCCCACATATCTCATATTCTCGTATTTCACGGAAATGGATGCCGGTGATTTTCTGCATTTCAGTGCCACATGTCCTCCGGTCTGCTCCAGAACGATCGCATCCTCATCAAAAAGGTTATGCTTCAGAGAAAGGGCGCCGTCTGCAAGCTCCTGATATTCTTCTTTTCCCAGTACAAAGCAGTCATTGGAAAACTGGACTCTCAGCGGTTTGACATCGTTCCCGAATTCCAGATAATAATCTTCAAATTCCGTCCCGTCCACAAAAGGTACCTGGAATCCCGGATGTCCACCGATGCCGAAATACATTTTTTTGCTATCCTGATTTTCCACTTCATAGATTACTTTCAGATCTGCATCGTTCAGCTGATATCTAACCCTGTATACGAATTCAAATGGATATTCCTGTCTTGTCGTTTCATTGGATTTCAGTTCAAAGCACAATTCCTGTTCCGTTTCTGTACATGTCAAAACGGAATACATCACGAAACCATGGATTTTCATCTCATAGCTCTGGCCCTGATAGGTGTATTTTCCCTCTGTCAGTCTGGCAATATACGGGAAAAGATTCGGGGCGCTGTCTCCCCAGTATCTGTCATCCCCCTGCCAGAGCAGCTCGCGCTGTGCCTTTTTGTCATATACGGACTTGAGTTCTCCGCCTTTTTCGGAAGCGGTAACTCTCAGGTAATCATTCTCAATCGTATGTACGGTATAGCGTTCCATGTTCATCTGTTCCTTTCCGGTTATCTTTTCTGTGTGATTATTACAGTTTTTTTCATTTCACTTAGACAGGTTGTGACTTTTTGGGCAGTATCTTTCTGTCTGGCTGTAACTTTTGGTTTTCGGTATCCTTCTATATCAGGCAATTACATTGGCTGTGACAGTTCTGGACCAGTCATTGAAGTTCATTGGCTTACGGGTAAACTGCTTTCCATTTCCTGCGAGATCTAGCGGCTGTTCTTCCAGTTCTTCAATCACGTCAATTTCTCCGTCATAAAGATGCTGCAGACGCTCCTGGCAGCTTCGGATACGGGTAAGCAGACCGCCGATCCGGATGTCCTGCACGTCAAAGCCATACGGTTTGTTTTCTGTAAACCATTGGGTTTTATATTTTTTATAGAAAATTTCCAGTTTTTCCACTGCCATCTGGTAATCGCTGATCAGGGATCTTAATGTTTCCTGTACCTGGTTTTCCATGTTCAGGTCTTCTGCATCTTTCTGACTTACATTTTCAGCATTTACCGTTTTTGTTCTCTCCTGTTTCCAGCTGGTGTATACTTCCCGGGTCTTTATTCCAAGGCAGGCTTTTATGGAAAGAAACTCGCAAAGCGCCTGACCGGTTTCAAAGAGATAGCCCCATGGCTCTTTCTTTTCTGTCTGTTCCAGTTTTTTCGCACACAAAGCATATTCTTCGTTCTCATCGCCTGTCAGGGTGGAATTCATCAGACCTGTAAAACAGTCATTATAAAACAGATATTTATCCGCATTGCAGATCTGATCTGCTGACACACCTGGCGTTCCAGGGAGGTCAAGAAGCATGAAATCTTCAAAGGAAATTCCGTATTTCTCCATAAATTTTTTCTGAATCTCTTCCCTGTCCGTGTTTCCTTTCGCAATTTCCGATGCATAAAACAGCGCAGGCAGCAATGCAAATTTGGAACATTCTCCGCCGTTGTCTCCCCACAGGGTCATGATCACATTGGTAATCCCATTTTCCCGGCAGCTTTTCAGCGCGGCATCTGCGGCATTCATACTGAACCCGTTATGAGGTGCCATTCCGGTCCAGCTCCACAGACCACCCGCAAACCAGGTATCCTCTTTCAAGTTCTTATGAGCAGCAAGCATACGGTCATAATGTTCTTTTTGTGTGGAATAATAATCCCAGTAAACAAGCTTCACATTATCCGGGATTTCCTCTCTGACACTGTGATTGATTTCTGCTTCGCTGTTGTAATAATCTCCTCCTGCAAGCCGGAAAAACATATCTGACCACATGATAAGCGTAAATCCGTATTTTCTTCCGATATCTGAAACCTTTTTCAAATGCTCCAGCAATATCTCGTAACGGTTATGCTCCCCATGCTGATCATAGTATTTCCCCCGACCGATCATATGTGCTTCATCCATTCCGATATTTACGGTACGGCTGGTAAAGCATCTGGAAATCGCTGCAAACATCTGATCGATCAGCTGATATACTGCCTCATCTCCCGCCAGCAGAATATCATCGGTATCCACATGTTCTGCATACGCAGGCCATCTTACGATAGCGTTCAGATGCGCCAGGGTCTGAATACATGGAATCAGTTCCATTCCCCTTTCTGACGCATATTGGTCAATTTCCATCAGTTCTTCCTGGCTGTACCGCCCGCGCATATAGCCAAAATAAGGATTTTCATCCACCTCATAGGTGTCTTCTGTATACAAAAGAAGGGTATTATAGCCCAGATCACATGTGATATCAATCCATTTTTTGATGCTTTTTACATTCATCACAGCATTTCTGGAACAGTCCAGCATTGTTCCAAAATGCTGGAATCCATAGTTTTGTGTCATCTTGTTTTGTATCTTCTTGTTTTGTGTCATCTTATTTTCCCCGGTTATTTTCCAATAAGCGTCCTGAATTCGTCAACTGAACTGGCGGATGCTGCTTTTTTGTTATATGATTTGAGCATATTGATATCTTTTTCATTCCGGATGATTTGTCAGGCTTCTGAGCCACAGATTTTCTTTCTTCGAAAGAAGTCTGGTGACAAGTATCTGAATCGGGAAGAAATCTCCCTTTACATAATAAATTCCCTCGTCTGCCTTTTCAATCTGATATCCCCACTCCATTCTCAAATGCCGGATTAATTATACAGGATATCTTCCGGATACCACTGAAAGACTTCCGGTTCCTTTGTTCCATAATCCAATTGCATTCCTCCTTACTATTTTGGGAATAGCAGGAGGATTCTTATCGAAAACTCCTGCTGACTTATGGGATTAAAGCAAGAATTTTCTAAAAGAAACAGAGCAGATTCTCTGTATGCGATATGATTTTATCTGACATTCGAAGAGATGCTTCATGCACTCTGAATAAGTAGAAATTGTAAGAAATTTTTGCTTTGTAAGATTGTATCAGATAAAGCAGATTTTGTAAACGGCTACTCTCCGTCAAACATCATATAATCCATATAAAATTCATTAAATTCTTTATCTGTGGACAAACTCACTTCCTGCGAAATTTCAACCAGATGTTTCAGTTTCTTTTCTCCCTCTGGATCTCTTAAGTATTTTGCAGCTCCGGAAAGAGAACTGTTTCCCACTGCTTCAATCCGGTCACCAAGTTCCGGAGGAAGAAGACCGATGGCAAGCGCTTTTTCTTTATCAAGCTTATAGCCAAATCCGCCTGCCAGATACACTCTGGAAATCTGGTCCTTGCTTATTCCATAGCGAAGAATCAGGGTTTCCGCGCCTGCACGGACCGCTGCCTTTGCAAGCTGTATTTCCCGGACATCTTTTCTGGTAAAGGCGATTGTTCTGCCATCCTCTGTTTCAGCCACAGGAAAACCATCCTCAAAGTAGTCCTCATCCATCAGCCCCGTCTCGTCCACAAGCTCGTTTCTTACCAGTTCCGTGGCAGTTTCCACCACGCCGGTTCCGCAGATACCGACTGGCGGCTGATTCAAAATGGTCTTTACTGCAGCTTTTTGGTCGTGGATTTCTACGGAACAAATGGCACCTGCCACACTTCCGATTCCCCATGTGATGTTGCCGCCTTCAAAAGCCGGTCCTGCCGCTGTGGATGTCACCAGAATCCGGTCTTTGTTTCCAAGCGCCATTTCTCCATTGGTGCCAAGGTCTACCAGCAGGCAGATTTCTTCGCTTCTGTCAACTCCACAGGCGTATAATCCGGACACAATATCGCCGCCTACATACGTAGAAATTCCCGGAAGCAATTCCACCTCCGCCGTGCATTCTGCATGATTCTGAACGGTCGGATGTCCTGCAGTTCCCAGAATTTCTTCATAACTGCCTTTTGTCAAATCAATATTTACCGGGGTAAACGGATATACCCCCAGCGTATCGCAATCATATCCCATAAGAAGATGTCCCATGGTTGTATTTCCCGCAATGGATATTCTCTCTATTTTTCCCATGGAGATTCCGTTTTCTGCGGTAAGTCTGCGGATTCCCTGTCTCAGAATCTGACGGATACAGTTTTTTAATTCTTCTTTTTTGCCGTCTACAGAGGCTTGAATTCTGGAAATCACATCAGCTCCATAGGCACGCTGTTCATTGATGCATGTTACGGTATGTAATTTTTTCCCACTGTCTTTTCCAAGAAGCTCCATGGCTATGGTTGTGGTACCGATATCCACCGCGATTTCATAGCCGCTTTCCTCCATCTCACTGACGGAAGTATTCTTACAGACAGCGAATTTCCCAGTTTTACCAGAAACAGACGCCTCATCCTCTTCTGTCTTTTCCAAATGTCCATCCCTGCTGTTTGCTGATGAATCCTCTCTTTCCTCCAGAGTATCTCCAAGGATCTCAAATACCGATTCATCGTTCAAGGTAAATGCGATTTTCAGATCTTCTGTGGGATACAATCTGCAGGACAATCTCCACCCTGCATTCAGCTGGTCTTTCGTAAAAGTCTTCTCATCTTCCGGTGTAATCCAGGCATCGCCCTCCAGAACCTGTACACCGCATTTGCCGCACCGGCCTTTTCCTCCGCATGGCGCGCTGAGATAAAAACCTTCCCTGATCAGGGCGTCCATCATAAATTCACCTTCTGCCATCACAATCCGCCGTGTTTCGTTTCCACGGATGACTTCTACTTCTGTCTTCGGAATGTTTCTCATTTTGCAGTGGATATTCGGACATTTTCTGCAGTCATGATGTGCCTGAAATACCGACTCATCTTCTGTCAGAATAAATACCTGACAGGATGTTTTTACCGGGTCAAACATATAGCCGCTGCTGATTCCAATGCCGAATCTTCTCTGTAATTCCAGATGCTCCCAAGCAACTCTCTGCGATTCCATGGATATATCATGAGGTGCCTCCAGACGCTTGAGAATCCCCATTTTATGTTCTGCACAAGATTCCTTCAGCTTTTCCATCATACGTCCTTCCAGGGAAAACAGGAGGTCATCCGCAATGGCATCGCAGAGCATTCCTTTGACATAATCGCCCTCCTGAAAAGCTTTTGTACTGCACTGCTTGATTCCGTCACCGATACTGAGAACTGCATAGATGACAGGTGTTCCGGCTTTATACTGCTTTGTTTCAATCGACTCCGAAAGTGTGCCAAATCCCAGAATCCCCACCGGTTCTGCCAGTTTCAGCATATCCTCACAGATTTCTTCGTATTCGTCAACGACCTCTTCATATACAGGACTGTCTTCATAACAGTCCATTGCTTTCAGTACCGAATCCCTGTCCAGTTTCGGCACAAGGTGATCTATTTCATAAAAATTTTCCATTCTTTTCCTCCTGTATGGTTTCCTCCGCATTTTTTATCTGAGTAGCTGCTGTAAAAGTCTTTCGCAGCAGACCTTCCTGCTTATTATTATATAATTATTTACAAAATCAGTCCGTGTTTTTTTTAGAAAATTTATGTGTTTTTTTGTATATTTCCCAGGATACAGGATAACGGGCGATGTTGTTTGTAATTTTTTCAGTTAAATTGGGAGAATTATATATTTTTCGGATGCTCGTGTGTTTTCAAATTTCAAACACACTCCAGAACTTTCGTTTTCTTTGATTACCATATCTGTTTTACACTCTCCATTTCCCGGTTTTAATTTCATAAAATATATTTGATTTTTTCCATTTTTTGTGTATTATTAATGTATAAATA
>CAMBAL010000093.1 GCA_945864225.1 uncultured Blautia sp.
TCAGCTACAGATGTAGGGCAGAAGCGGAAGATGAACCAGGATTATGTGTTTGTCTGTGAGAGCCCGGTAGGGAATCTTCCTAATCTGTTTGTCGTTGCTGATGGAATGGGCGGACATAATGCAGGGGATTACGCTTCCTCACATGCGGTCCAGATCTTAGTCGACGAAATTCGTGGAGATGCGGATTTTAATCCTATCAAGGTTATCCGTCATGCCATCGAAACTGCTAATACAGAAATTATAGAGCAGGCACAGAAGGATGAACACCTCAGAGGAATGGGAACTACCATGGTGGTATCAACGGTCGTCGGGCACTATGCTTATGTGGCAAATGTGGGAGACAGCCGTCTGTATGTGATACAGGATCATATCCGCCAGGTGACGAAGGACCATTCACTGGTACAGGAGATGGTTCGGATGGGCGAACTGAGACCGGAAGAGGCCAGAAACCATCCGGATAAAAATATAATTACGAGAGCCCTTGGAGCAGAGAGAACAGTAGATATTGATTTTTTTGATCTAAAACTGGAACCGGGAAGCACGATTCTCATGTGTTCCGACGGTCTCAGCAATATGGTGGAGGACAGCAAGATCGAAGAGATTATCTTGAAATCCGATACAGATCTTACCGAAAAAGGTGAGACACTGGTTCGGGAAGCAAACCGGAATGGCGGCAAGGATAACATTGCAATTGTATTAGTGGAACCATTCACAAATGAGGTGGAGAAATGTTAAAGACAGGAATGATTATTGCAGAGCGCTATGAAATATTATCGAAAATAGGTACCGGCGGAATGGCCGATGTTTACAAAGCCAAGGATCATAAACTGAACCGCTTTGTGGCAGTGAAGGTTCTGAAGGCAGAATTTCGTGAGGATACGACATTTATCCGGAAGTTCAGAAGTGAAGCTCAGGCAGCTGCAGGACTTACCCATCCGAATGTTGTCAACGTATTTGATGTAGGAGACGATGAAGGAGTTTACTACATTGTTATGGAACTGATTGAGGGAATTACGCTGAAGGAGTACATCACCAAGAAAGGAAAGCTTTCTGTGAAAGAGGCTACCAGTATTGCCATTCAGGTTTCGATGGGACTGGAAGCGGCTCACAGTCACGGAATTGTTCATCGTGATGTAAAACCCCAGAATATCATTATTTCCACAGACGGCAAGGTCAAGGTGACAGATTTTGGTATTGCAAGAGCGGCTTCTTCCAATACTATCAGCTCCAATGTTATGGGATCTGTACATTACAGCTCACCGGAACAGGTACGCGGCGGATACAGTGATGAGAAAAGCGATATCTACTCTCTTGGTATTACCCTGTATGAAATGGTTACCGGAAGAGTTCCGTTTGACGGGGATACGACAGTAGCCATTGCGATCAAACATCTTCAGGAAGAAATGGTTCCGCCAAGCATTTATGCGGAAGATCTTCCCTACAGTCTGGAACAGATCATTTTGAAATGTACTCAGAAGAGTGTTGGAAGACGATATGACCGTATGGAAGAGGTCATTGCGGATCTGAAACATTCTCTGATCGACCCGCAGGGTGATTTTGTAAAAATTGATACCGTTGATAACGAAGCAAAGACCGTCGTGATTTCTGATGAGGAGCTTGGCGAGATCAAGCATACGCCCAAGCAGTCTTCTCGCGCAGGTCAGAAAAAAATGGAAGTTGCAGATCTGGAAGAAGAGACGTATGACACGGATTATGATGACGATGATGACGGATATGAGGAAAGACGTGCATCAATCAGAAAATCCAGAAAAAAAGCAGAAAAGAGCAGAAGTATAGGCCGTGCAGTGACCATTATCGCTCTGATTGCCGGTGCTGCACTGCTGGTGGCTTTGATTTTTTATATTGGAAAAGCATCCGGTCTGATTGGCGGAAGCGCAGAACCGGAAACGAAGCAGGAAGAACAGCAGACAGAGAAGAAAGAAGAAGACAATCTTGTGGAAGTACCGAATCTGATCGGACTTACTGAGGATGAAGCTGGAGAACTGACATTGAACTCTCAGCTGGGCATCCAGATCATCGGAGAGAAGGCGTCCGACCAGGAAAAAGGCCGTATCTGTGAACAGGATATTCCGGCAGGTACCATGGTAGAAGCATTTACCACATTGAAATATTATGTCAGCAAGGGTGTACAGCAGGTAACGGTTCCGGATACGGATGGAAAAACAGGCGTGGAAGCACAGCAGCTTCTGGAAGATGCCGGATTTACGGTAAATGTTCAGAAAGAATACAGTGAACTGGATGAAAACGGATATTGTCTGGTAGATCCGGGATATGTATACTATACCACACCGGAAGGCGGTACCACTGCAAAAGCCGGTGATACCATTACTCTGGTTGTCAGCCGTGGAGTCAACTATTACGGAGAAGATGTCCAGGTACCGGATGTGATCGGATGGCAGAAGAATGATGCGGTTACGGTTCTTGGCAAATGGATTGATATTCAGATTGTGGAACAGAGAAGCACTGATTATGAAGAAGGCGATGTCATTTCCCAGAGTCCGGAAGCTTATTCCTATGCAAATCCGGATGAAACGATGACACTTACTGTCAGCTGCGGTGACAAAGATCCGTCTGCAGCAACTTCAGAAACAACGACTACTGTACCGGATACCACACAGCAGAATACTGCTTCACAGACACAGACAGCAGTAACAGGTGCTGACGGTACATGGAAATGCACACAGCGTCTGGATACTCCGGCAGGATACCAGGGCGGTGCAGTGAGACTGGAACTGGTACAGAACGTAAATGGCCAGCCGACTGCGACACTGATACTGGAAAATCAGGTTCTGACGTTCCCTTACCAGCTTGACATTACCGGAGCTTCCGGTGTCAGCGATGGTACCCTTTATCTGTCAGAACAGGTAGACGGAGAATATCAGGAACTTGGCCACTATTCCATTACATTTGCAAAGGTTGAATAGTGCATGCAGGGGAAAATTATGAAAGGCATCGCCGGATTCTATTATGTTTATGCAGAAGACGGAGAAGTCTATGAATGTAAGGCAAAAGGAATTTTTCGCAAAGAGAATCAGAAACCGCTGGTAGGCGATGATGTGGAGATACAGATTCTTGACAGAGAAGAAAAAGAAGGCAGTATCACTTCCATTCTGCCCCGGCGGAATTCCCTGATTCGACCGGCAGTAGCCAATGTGGATCAGGCATTTGTCATTTTTGCGGCAGAGAATCCCAAACCGAATCTGATGCTTCTGGATCGTTTCCTCATTATGATGGAGCGGGAAGGAATTCCGGCGGTGATTTGTTTTAACAAAAAAGATCTGGTCAGTCCGGAGGAGCTGGAAGTTTTGTATGAAACATATGCGGGCTGTGGATATCAGGTCATTCTCTCCAGTGTAAATCTGGGAGAGGGTGTGGAAGAAATCCGGCAGATCCTTCAGGGAAAAACGACAGTTGTAGCCGGACCTTCCGGAGTGGGAAAATCTTCTCTGACGAATCTCATGCAGGAAGATGTGCAGATGGAAACCGGTGAAATCAGCAAAAAGCTGAAAAGGGGCCGCCATACGACGCGGCATTCGCAGGTGATTCCGGTAGCGGAAAATACGTATCTGGTGGATACTCCCGGTTTTACCTCCCTGTATCTCACAGATATGGAAGAACAGGAACTGAAGGATTATTTCCGGGAATTTCAGCAGTATGAAGGAAAATGCCGGTTTCAGGGCTGCAGACATATCCATGAACCCGGCTGTGCAGTGAAGGAAGCACTGGAAAATCAAAAAATCAGCAGGATCAGATACGAAGACTATCTGGGACTTTATGAAGAATTAAAAGAGAAAAGGAGATACTGAATTATGTATCAATTGTGCCCGTCGATTTTATCAGCAGACTTTAACCGCCTGGGCGAACAGATAAAAACCCTGGAAAAAGCAGGGGTAAAATGGCTGCATATTGATGTGATGGATGGAGATTTTGTTCCGAGTATTTCTTTTGGAATGCCGGTGATCAAGTCTATCCGCAGGGAATCCAAAATGTTCTTTGATGTTCATCTGATGGTAACTGCACCGGAACGGTATATTCAGGATTTTGCAGACTGCGGAGCGGATTCCATTACGATTCATGCGGAGGCATCCGATGATCCGGAGCGTGCGATCGAACTGATCAAAGATGCAGGGATTAAAGCTGGAATTTCCATTAAGCCGGCGACACCGGTAAATGATATCAGTCATCTTCTGGAGGATGTGGATCTGGTACTGGTCATGACTGTTCAGCCGGGATTTGGCGGACAGAAATATCTGGATGAATGTACAGAGAAGATTCAGGAACTCCGTGAACTGATTGACAGAGAAGAACTTGATGTGGATATTCAGGTGGATGGGGGAATCAATGATGATACGCTGGAAACTGTTATGAAAGCAGGAGCCAATCTGATAGTGGCAGGTTCTTATGTATTCCGCGGTGATCTGGAACAGAATGTGAAGAGTATCCTTCGCAAAATTGATAAAATCAGTCAGGAACTGGACTAAAGAGGAATTTTATGATTGATACGATAATTGTAAGCGGGGGCAATATCCAAAGCGATTTTGCCCTCGATTTTTTGAAAAAAACGATAAATGAAACAGGAAGAGAACATCTCTGTCTGATCGCTGCAGACAGAGGAATGGATTTTTTTATAGAGACTGCCGAAGCCGCAGGAATCCGGCCGGATATTGCAGTGGGAGATTTTGACAGCCTTTCCGAAAAGGGGAGACATTATCTGGAAAGAAGTATGGAGCATACTTCTATGGAAGCGGCACATCATCTGGAAATTTACCGCCTGAAACCGGAAAAAGATGATTCCGATACACAATCTGCCGCTGTATTGGCTATGAAGCGGGGCAGAAAAAATATCGCAATTCTTGGAGCTACAGGCAGCCGTCTGGATCATGTAATGGCGAATCTGGGACTTTTATCTCTTGGAAGAAATTATGGTGCGAATATCACACTTCTGGATGCCTGCAATTATATCACTCTTGTGGAGAGCGGTACCAGGCTGGAGCGTACAGGACAGTTTGGAAAATATGTTTCCTTTTTCCCTGTGGGCGGTGATGTAGAAGGACTGACTCTGAGAGGATTTAAGTATCCTCTGGATGGGTATCGCCTGACAGCTGCAGACAGCGGACTGACCGTGAGCAATGAAATTCAGGATGAATGGGCGGAAGTCCAATATGAGAGGGGAAGCCTCCTGATGATCATGTCGAGAGACTAGTACATCGAATAATAAATAACCAGCTATATCACTTGCCTGATTTCTCATCTGCTGCGTGATATAGCCAGTCATTTATTTTTCGATGTACTAGAGTGTGTTTGAAAATTGAAGAAATGGGACATGGCATTTGTATGGGAGGCTGTCAGATTTTGTTATTTCCTGGCTTGAAAGAGAAATAGGGTTGTGTTAAGATGAAATGTACAAATGCGTTCGAAAAATAAATGTCTGATGAGGTATGTCCGATGTGTCAGTTATATATTTTTCGATGTACCGAAAATACAAAAAATTACAGACAAAAATGAAAAATGAGATAAAGAGAGGAATTTATTATGAAACTTGGTATTGTAGGTTTGCCGAATGTGGGGAAAAGTACGTTATTTAATTCTCTTACAAAAGCAGGAGCGGAATCAGCCAATTATCCGTTCTGTACCATTGATCCCAATGTGGGAATTGTAACTGTGCCGGATGAGAGACTTCAGCTTCTCGGAGATTTTTATCATTCCAAAAAAGTAACACCTGCAGTGATTGAGTTTGTGGACATTGCAGGACTGGTAAAAGGCGCATCCAAAGGAGAAGGACTTGGCAATCAGTTTCTGGCAAATATCCGTGAAGTAGACGCAATCGTACATGTGGTACGCTGCTTTGAGGATTCCAATGTTGTGCATGTGGATGGAACGATCGATCCTCTGCGTGACATTGAAACCATCAATCTTGAGCTGATTTTCTCTGATCTTGAGATTATGGAGAGAAGAATTGCAAAAGTAACAAAAACAGCCCGTATGGACAAAGAAGCTGCAAAAGAACTGGATTTCCTTCAGAAAGTGAAAGAACATCTGGAAAATGGTCAGATGGCGATCACAATGGAACTGGAAAACGAAGATGAAGAGGGCTGGATGGGTACCTATAATCTTCTTACTGCAAAACCGGTGATCTACGCTGCCAATGTTGCAGAAGATGATCTGTCAGATGACGGTGAATCCAATGCTTATGTGCAGTCTGTCCGGAAATACGCTCAGGAGCAGAACAGTGAAGTATTTGTAATCTGTGCACAGATTGAACAGGAAATCGCAGAACTTGAGGATGACGAAAAGAAAATGTTCCTGGAAGATCTGGGCCTTGCAGAATCCGGACTGGAGAAGCTTGTCCGCGCAAGTTACCGTCTCCTGGGACTGATGAGTTTCCTGACTTCAGGGGAAGATGAAACAAGAGCATGGACGATCAAAATCGGTACCAAAGCACCTCAGGCAGCAGGGAAAATCCACACAGACTTTGAACGCGGCTTTATCAAAGCAGAAGTTGTCAATTATCAGGACCTTCTGGACTGCGGTTCTTATGCAGGTGCCAGAGAGAAGGGCCTGGTTCGTATGGAAGGGAAGGAATACGTGGTTCAGGATGGAGATGTGATTCTGTTCCGTTTCAACGTATAATACAGGTGAATTATGGAGATGTCGATTCGATTCCCCAACATTGGAATAAATTTGAGCTATGTGGGAAGAGGTATCAGTGTTTTTGGATATGAGATTACTTTTTACGGAATTCTGATCGCACTGGGAATGATGCTTGGAATCTGTTTTATTGTGCTGGAAGCAAAAAGACGCGGCCAGGAACCGAATCTTTATCTGGGAATGATACTCACATCAATGATTACCGGAACAATCGGCGGACGGCTTTTGTATGTGGCGTTTAGCTGGACGCTTTATCGCGGAAATATTCAGTCGATCATCAATATCCGGAATGGCGGGATGTCTTTTTACGGGGCTCTTTTCGGAGGAATCCTTGGAGCACTGCTGTTTGGCAGAATCAAAAAGACTTCTTTCTGGAAAGTGGCAGATACTGCCAGCATGGGACTGCTCATTTCACAGATAATAGGAAGGTGGGGGGATTTCTTTAACAGGGAATCCTTTGGAGAGTACACGGGCAGTTATTTTGCCATGCAGCTTCCATTGTCATCTGTGCAGTCCGGTTCAGTCAGTGCTTTGATGCGTGAGAATCTGACAGTAGTGGATGGTATCTCTTATATTCAGGTCCATCCGGTTTTTCTGTATGAAAGTGCGTTGTGCCTGATCCTTCTGTTTTTCCTTCTTGCCAGTCAGAGACGCAAAAAGTTTCAGGGAGAGAT
This sequence comes from uncultured Blautia sp., assembly GCA_945864225.1. Lineage (GTDB taxonomy): Bacteria > Bacillota > Clostridia > Lachnospirales > Lachnospiraceae > Blautia_A. The sequence continues at coordinate 7,344 of CAMBAL010000093.1, forward strand.
TTTTATGAGATATATGTCTCTGTATGGACTGATTCGCTGTTTTACAGAATGGCTGAGGACAGACGGAATCAGGATTCCCGGAACGCGGATTTCTGTATCGTTTGTGATATCGGCATTTTTGTTCCTGTTTTTTGGTACAGAGGCATTGGTCAGAAGAGCAATGGAGAAAAAAAGAGCAGCTGCCCGAAAACGCAGAAAAGAGGCTTTATATGCAGCAGAGGAGCAGGCAGAAGCAGAACTTGACCGACAGGATAAAGAGAAAGAAATTGCTGCGAAGCAGAAGCAGGAAGCACTTGCCGCAAAAAAGGAACAGGAAATACGGTCTGAAGAAAATCAGGAAGATGACTGGGACGGCACGCTGCCGTCTGCCAGAAAGAACCGGGAAGATGCCGAGGATGGTGAGGTATCGTTTGCCGGAAAGAACCGGGAAGATAACAGAGACGATAATATGCCGTCCGATAAAAACCATCAGGATATGCAGAGGGAGAATGCTGTATCTGAGAATGCAGATTCTGCAGAAGATTCTGAACTGTAGAATTCAGTGCAGAGAGGATCTTCAGAGAAATCTTCTTCTGAGCAGGAGACTGGATCGACTGATCGCACATTATCAGAGTGAATAAAATATGAGATTATTAGAAGAGGGGCACTTACAGGGTGTCTCTCTTTTTTGAATCAGGAATTGGTGAAAGTATATCTTGATGAATGAAAGTGGGCTTTAGCTCAGAAGCAATCTTTGGGGATTCTCCGGGCTTAACTATATTTATGG
>CAMBAL010000094.1 GCA_945864225.1 uncultured Blautia sp.
CTCAACCTTCTTTCTCGGAATTCCTTATATTTGAATTATACAAGAAGCTCCTTTCACAGCAGACAACTGCAGCTGTCCTAAGACACCTTTTGCCGAAAACAAAAGGCTGCCTGCTGTCGGCAGCCTTTTGCATCAATATCGTTATCTTTCCTGAACCTGAGATGCTTCTTCAATAATAGCTGCTGCATCTTCCGGTGTTATGCTATCCAGTGCAAGTTCTGCAAGTTCATTAATAATAACTTCTTTCAGTTCTGCGTATGCCATTTCTCTGTATCCGCCAACATTATTTTTGCCCTGTTCTACAGCGTATTCCAGATTAGCCATTCCGTCTTCACTTAAGCCTTCTACATTCAGTTCCATGTCATTGCGGGCAGGAACATACTGCAGATGTCCATTAATCAGGAAATCAGCACCTTTATCCATCATCCAGTCTACAAATGTCCATGCTGCCTCTTTTACTTCAGACTGATTGTTGATTGAGAGTGCTACATCGATTGCTTCCTGTGTATGAGCAATCTGTCCATCACCATTCCAGTCAAGCAGGAACATTTCATGATCAGCACCTTCACTGTTATATACTGTCTGACTCTGATCATCTACATCAAGATAAGCTCCCAATGCCCAGGAACCATTGGTAATCATCGGTACAGATCCTTCTTTCTGGAACATATCCGTTGAATCTGTATACATACCTACACCAAGAGCTCCATCCTGGAAAATACCATCTTTAAAACAATTCTGCCAGATTTCAAAAGACTTCACCAGGTCTTCATCCGTAAATGGTGTTTCGCCTTCAAGTGCGGAATACAGTTTTTCTGCATTGATATCACCGGCAATATTCATCCACATATCAATGTTAATCCAGGAATCCTTTGCACCGATGACCAGTGGATATTCTCCATTATCGCGGAAAGTCTGGCATACTGCCTTTAACTCTTCATAATTTGTCGGCAATTCCAAACCATATTTTTCAAAGTAGGACATATCTGCCCATACATAACCTGCATAACTCAGTCCAAGAGGCAGTCCATAATATTTATCATCACCGGCTTTCAGAAGAGACATTGCGTATTCATTAAAGTTTGATTCCCAATCCTCACCATACGCTTCTGTCATATACGGTGTCAGATCTTCCTCAAAATCACGGAATTCATTATACATAGCACCTGTCTGAACGCCAAATACATCTGCTGCATCTCCTGCGGAAATATCCACTTTTAATTTCTCCACATGATCCGTATAAGGCATATAGGTGTAATCAATTTTGATATCCGGATGTTCTTCTTCAAACATTGCAATCAACTGCTCGGTAACCTCACCTTCGCCCGGATTCCATGTCTGAAATTTCACAACTGTCTGCTCACCGCCTTCAGCTTCTTCCGCAAATACCTGTGCTGCCGGCATGGAAACCAGCATAGCTCCTGTTAATAAAATACTGACTACTTTTCTTTTCATTTTGTAAATACTCCTTTCTTAAAATAAATAGTTCCGTATCAACATATCTATAAATTACCATCTTTTGTGTGCGAAAAATAGTCATTTTTTCTATATCTATGTGTCATTATTTTAGTTTTGCATGAATATTGCCCATTTTTCCAGAAAAAAGAGCTTTTTATTTATCTATTATATATCAATACTGTTGAAGGCGTATAAGTCTTACAACACTTTCTCTGCCCATTCCGCTTCTTTAAATCCGACCAGAACCTGATTCTCTTCAATCAGCAGCGGACGTTTTACCAGCATTCCGTCAGAAGCCAGAAGCTGATACTGCTCTTCCTCAGACATGTCCGGAAGCTTGTCCTTCAGCCCCATTTCCTTGTACAGCTGGCCGCTGGTATTGAAAAACTTTTTCAGGGGCAGACCGCTTTTCTGATGCCATTCCTTCAGCTCCTCTGCCGTCGGATTTTCTGTTTTAATATTGCGTGCCTCAAAAAAAACTCCATGCTCTTCCAGCCATTTTCTTGCTTTTTTACATGTCGTGCATGGTGGATATTCTAAAAATAACATTTTGTATTCCTCCTTTTATGCAGAATTACTCTGTCTGAATTTCTATTTTCTTGTAAAGAGAACGCGGCTCCTCTTTCTGCCTTTAAAATAATGATCCCATGAATTTTCCAGTGTCCGCCTCTATCTCTATGCCTGCGCTCTCCGGTTATACAGGAACATCCCCAGTGATGCCAGAATGATCAGTCCATAACCGATAAAACTGTAAACATCCGGGATCTCCCTGAAAATAAGAAAGCCAAGCAATGTTGCAAAAATAATCTGTGAATAATCAAATATCGAAATTTTCCCTGCCGGCGCATAAGTGTACGCCGCAGTAATGGAAAACTGTCCGCCCGCCGCAAACAATCCGGCCATCAGCAGCGTTCCTACCTGTCCCCATGTCATGGGAGCATAATTCATAAGTATCCAGGGCAGGACTGCCGCACAGGAAAATGCTGAAAAATAAAATACGATCACCGGACCTTTAACCCCATGTGTACCCAGTACACGGACCATCGTATAAGCAATTCCCGCCCCCAGTCCTCCGCACACACCGATCAGTGCCGGAACCAGGGCAGCATTCTGAAATCCCGGTTTTACAATAAAGAGACAACCCACGAATGCCAAAGCAACACAGAACGCCTGCGTCGGTTTGATCTTTTCTTTCAGAATCAGAAAAGAAAAAATAATGGCAAAAAACGGGGACAATTTATTCAGAATCGATGCATCCGCCACCAGCAGATGATCCACTGCATAAAAATTACACAGGATTCCCATCGTTCCAAAAATGCACCGCAGTGCCAGCGGCCCCCAGTATTCCTTTTTTACCTTCGGGTAAATGCGGTTTTTATACAGAACAGCCGCCGCAAATATGGCTGCCACCAGATTCCGGAAAAAGCTTTTCTGCACGGACGGCACGTCGCCCGCCAGCCGCACGCATACATTCATACAGGCAAAGCAAAAAGCTGACAAAATGATCATCAGCATTCCTCTTACGTAATTTTCTTTCTTTATCATAAACGATATTTTGTTCCCCTTCCTTTTCCCTCAATTGTCACAATTCCTCTTTTTGCTAACGCCTTTAAGATACTTGTAACCTTTGTTTTTCCAAAATCTGATGATGCCGAAATCTCACTGATTGATTTCAGCCTGTTTTTACTAAGAAGCTGATATACCGCTTTTTCATCTTTTGTCATATCCGGAGTATTTTCAATGACCGGCAGAATTACTTTTATAGTATTCTCACTGATTTCAAAAACCGGTTTTCTGATACTTTTTTCATAAAGATATAAAATTCGCAGAATTCCTGTGCCAAATATTTCCACGATTTTCAATCTGTAAAAGACATTTGCCATAATCGGATTTCTCAATACAGATATTTTTCCTGACAGATATTCCTGCTGACTGATACCTGTCGGAAGACCACCCGGAGAAACAATTTCTATTCTGTCATCAAACATAGATATCTTTACATTTGCTTCTACATCCCACAGGCGATGAATCAGTGCATTGGCAATTGCTTCACGAAAAGCGGCTTCCGGAATCCGTTCTACTTTTTCTCTGAGAGAACCGGTAATCTTTTCATATTGATAATAATCCCTGTAAATATTCAAAGCATTTTCATAGGCAGATAAAACAGACATATGAGAATAAGTTGCCCTTTTCTGGATAATGCTGACATTCTCACCGAATTTTGCAATATCTATTCCGGGAAACACATTTTTATCCGCAAAAACAGCAGCAGCATTATTATAACCGAATCGATCAGAATACAGATTCAGTGTTCGCAAGACATCCATGTCAAACTTTTCAATTCCCAGAACGTTTTCCATTTTTTCTGCCAGATTTTCGAAGGTCAGCTGCTGCATACCGGATGGAAGTTCTTCAAAATTCAGATTTTCCCCTTCTAAAACAAGCCGCTTGAATTCCATCGCATCAACCTCTATCGTTGACGTGTCATTTCTCTTATATGCCTTTGATTTATACAAATACGGTTTACTTATGCCCGCTTTCACCTTAAGGCAGACTGTTTTTTCGTCCTCCCTCACACAAAGTGTATAATCCGGCTGCGGCACAATACTGTCATTAATTTTATTTTCAATATCCAGACATGCCTGTTTTGGATCATCCAGGCCTTTTACCTCTCCGTTATCATCGATTCCAAACAAAATCCGGCCGCCGTCATAATTAGCAAATGCACTCACCGTTTTCAAAAATGTATTCGTTACATATTCTTTCCACTCCAGACTTTTGTCTTCTTTCATTGACTGTTTCCTTTCTGTCATGATTCTGTCACTTCTTTATTGATTATACACATTTTCAATCATATTTTCAATCGTATTTTTTTACGACCGCATTTACGATCAGATGTGTCCCATTAATTCCCCTCTTAACAGAATCTTTATTTGCTTTTCCTTCTGCCAGACAATATAATAAAATTACCTAATAGCGAAAGGAAGGAATTTTACATATGGACATGTTTGATTTTAAAATGTACGGTCCCGGGATGCATATGGGCGGGCAGCATAGAACACGCGGTGCCCGGCAGCCAAGAGCCCCCAAAGGCGGACCGGTGACACGAGTTCTGCTGAGTCTTCTCATTACCCTGATCATCGGCGGCATTTATTTTTACGTAAAGCTGCCCGCGCTGAATATCCATAACGAAGGATTCTATACCTTTATTATTCTTCTGTGTGTAATCTTTTCCGCGCTGATGATCCTGCTTCAGGGCTTCCGGGCAGATTCTGTCATGGAATATGTCAGGTACACCCGCAAAAAACTGGCAATCCCCTTTATCATCGTCGTGCTTGCCATTCTCGTGGCACTTGCAGGAACTGCTGCCGGATGGGTGGTCTTCCGCGCCAAAGCCTACTCAAAACTGATGCCCATGAGTACAGGTGATTTTGCCTCTGAAGTATCAGAGATCGGCTGGAGCCAGATTCCCCTTCTTGACGAAGATTCCGCCAACAATCTCGCCAACCGCAAACTTGGCGAATTAAGCGACCTGGTCAGCCAGTTCGAAGTGGATCACTCCTCCGCGCAGATCAATTATCAGGGAAATCCGGTCAGGGTCAATTACCTGAATTACAGCGATTTCTTCAAATGGTGGAACAACCGCAAGGATGGTATTCCGGCCTATATCCGTATTGATATGCGTACACAGGATGTGGACGTTGTCCGTCTCGATGAAGGAATCAAATATTCCCCATCCGAATATTTTAACCGGAATCTTCTCCGCCATCTGCGTTTCCACTATCCTACCCTGATGTTTGACGATGTGAATTTCGAAATCGATGATGAAGGAACTCCTTACTGGATTGCCTCTGTCATGGTAAAACGCATCGGCCTTTTCAACGGATCTGACATCAGCGGCGCAGTCCTGGTCAATGCCGTCACCGGCGAAACACAGTATTACAGCATCGAAGATGTCCCGTCCTGGGTAGACAGGGTTTATTCATCCTCTATGATCATTGAACAGTACGATTATTACGGTGTGTATCATAATGGATTCCTGAACTCGATTTTCGGACAGAAAGACTGTACGGAAACGACCGACGGCTTTAATTTCATCGCACAGGATGACGATGTATGGCTGTATACCGGCATTACTTCCGTTACAGGCGACAGAGGAAATATCGGTTTTATTCTGGTAAATCAGCGTACAAAGGAAGCCCGCTATTATTCCTGCGCCGGTGCCGAGGAATACTCCGCCGCATCCTCCGCGGAAGGAGCGGTACAGCAGTTCAGCTACCGCGCTACATTCCCTCTGCTGCTCAATATTTCCGACCAGCCTACTTACTTTATGGCCCTGAAAGATGCCGCCGGACTTGTAAAGATGTACGCCATGGTCAATGTCCAGCAGTATCAGATCGTTGCAACCGGCAGCAGCGTCTCCGACTGCCAGCAGAAATATCACGCTCTTCTTGTGGAAAACCAGATTCTCCCGGATGAAGAAGAACTGAAAGCCGACCCGGACGCAGAGCTTCTGGAAGTTTCCGGAAAGATCGATGAGATTCGCTGCGCAGATATCGATGGAAATACCATCTATTATCTTCGCCTGGAAAAAGGTGATGTTTATTACACTGTAAGCGCCAAAGATTATCCACTGGCCGTGATCCTGAATGAAGGAGACCGTGTTGCAATTTCTTATTATGCGTCAGACGAAATGCTGATCGAAGCAGAAAAACTGGATATCCAATCATAAAATCTGTTCTGATGACAGCAGACCGGCCTGGGTCTGCTGAACAGATATCCATCATCCATATCAGTTAAAAACAGCCTCACAGGAATCTTCACTTTATATACTCTAAGGTGATTCCTGTGAGGCTTCTTCTATACATGCCTGTATATACCTTTTATTATTTTACAGCATTCCCGCTGCTTCTTCATTCACAACGCCACTGTCGTTACTTCATTCATAACACCACTGCTGATATTTTCATTTCTTCAGAATTTCACCACTGCCTTGATAACTTCATCTTTATGATTCAGGCTGTAATCGATTGCTTCAATGCAGTCTTTAAAGTCAAACTCATGAGATACAATTCTCTCTACCGGGATCAGTCCGGATGAAACTGCTGCGATAGCTTTTGGCCACAGATTTCTGTAGCGGTATACGGAATAGATGGTCCCTTCCATGGCATTCAATGTGGCAATATCCAGTTCCAGTACCGGTTCCGGCGAAACCCCTACAAGGGTCACTTTGCCGGCACGCTTGATCAGACGGCAGGTCTGAAGAGTTGTCACACGGTTGCCTGCACATTCATAAACCTGATCTGCACCGCCTCCCGGAAGTGTCTTTGCAAATTCTTCGATACTCTCGCGTTTGCTGTTAAACACTCTTGTCGCACCGACTTCCAGAGCCTTTTCCAGACGTTTATCCATCACATCGGTTACATAAATCTCACGGACACCGCGGGCTTTCAGACTCATTACTGTACAAAGACCGATACATCCGCTTCCCAGAACGATGGCTGTTTCTCCGACTTTTGCATTGGAAAGCTCTGTTCCATGCATTCCCACTGCAAGAGGCTCAATCATGGCGCCCTGAAGAGTCGTCATATTCTCCGGAAGTTTATAGCACATATTTGCATTATGTACACAGTATTCCGCATTTACGCCGTCTCTTTCCCCCGGGATTGCGAGCATCTTAATGTTTCTGCACAAATTGTAGTGACCTTTGCGGCAGTCTTCGCACTGTCCGCATGGCACAGCAGGCTCGATGGACACTTTGTCACCGATTTCAAATCCTTCTACCCCTTCTCCAATAGCAGTTACCACTCCACCCGGTTCATGCCCCAGTGCCAGCGGTCCGTTCAGTGTCCAGTTGGCAAGCTGCCCTTCCTGATAAAAATGAAGATCCGAACCGCACACACCTACATATTCCAGTTTAATCTGAAGTTCTCCCTTGCCCGGCTGCGGAATATCCCGTTCCGTCCATTCCAGTTTCTGCTTGCCTGTCAGTACACAGACTTTCATTTTACCTTCCATAAATATCCGCCCGTTTTCTTATTCTGTGTTTTCACACACCCATTTTTTATATAAAAACCTTAACTTCATTTCTTCCCACTGTCAATCTTTTTGCTTGATAAATTTAGTATTATGCAAATGTCAATAGTAAATTTACAACAATTCGAATGTTTATACTAATCTTCTTATAATATCGTGTGATAAAGTAAGCAATAACCCCCGTCTCTGTGTATAATAATTATAACAATCTATTTTTTTGACACAAGCAAATTATGGTGGCAACAATGAGTTGCAAAATATATGTAAAATCTGCATAAAATGCAGATGGCAGATAACCTATAGATTACCTGCCATATAAAACAATCTGTTTAAAATTTTCATTATCCAAACTCGCAAATGAGTTTTTGTCACTATACAATTTTGTATAGGCGTTATGGTTC
>CAMBAL010000095.1 GCA_945864225.1 uncultured Blautia sp.
ATATTGAATTTTCAAGGTTCAACACACCGTATCGGTGTGGGAAGTTTTAGTTATGAAGTAAAACGTGTGCTTCAGGATGTTCATTGTACCGGGGATTCTGTATATGGAAAATATTAGCAGAGCGTTTTTCAGGGAAACAAGCAGAGAAACCGACCGGAGAGTGAGTGGATCTATGCAGAGAATACCCACGAAGGGATTATAGATAAAGAACTGTTCCGACAGGTTCAGGACAAAATCCGGGAATTTACGGAGGAATATAAAAAGCGACATCAGCTGAATAATGGAGCCATCCGGAGCCAGAATTTTTATACAGGCAAGATCAGGTGTGGAGGATGCGGCAACCGCATGATCCTGTCCAGGGAAAAATCCGGGACATTTTATTATCTCTGCGGTGCCAATGCAAACCATAAATCAGGAGGAAACCAGTGCAAGGGGCACAGGGTCAAAAAAGAATACGTGGATGAAGATGTCCTTCGCTTGATCCAGTCACATATGAAAACCGTATTGGATACAGAAAAAATGATCCGGGAAATGAACTCCGCTTCCAGAAATCAGACGAAAGATAGCAGAGTCTGAACGTGATGCCAAGATGCTTAAGCAGGACAATACTGCGAAGGAAATGAAACTGGAAGAATTTCTGAACATGGAGAAATTCGATACAGAGAAGTTACGGGAGATCATCAAGGTTATCCGGGTGCATAGCCAGGAGGAAATCGAAATTGAATGGAATTTTGATGATGTATTTTTAGGGCAGAGATAAAATGTTCTGGACAAGAGCGATTTTGTGGAAGATAATAAAAGTGCTGGGGTACCTGATTGGAATGGTCAGGTACTATCCGGCAAGAAAAAAGAAATATTTTTTTTGTCCCATACTTGACACGTCCCCTCTTTTTCGATGCTTGTAAAAGTACCAAAAAAGTACCAAATTGCATGAATGAAGATGAAATATGACAAAATATAAAGTCCCGGATGTGGTATATTTCCGGGACATTTTAAACAATGATAAAACATTATAAGTAGTATATTAATGAAGTTTTGTTTTACGAGTGGAAGGTCTCGAACACTCGGCACATTTTACGGCGGTGACCGCCGGAAAGCCCTATAGACCTTATTTTTGTGGGCTTTTCAACGGTCCTTAGTTTATCACAGGATACCTTGCAGGTCAAGGGAAAACTGCGAATGACGAATACGCTTTTTTCACTGATCATGCCGGGTATGAGATCTGCCTGCATCTTCCCGGATGGCAGTATTGACATTGTCTTCATACAGACGCATCTGTACCTGCATGGGAGTGGGATCGCAGGTGAGTTTCTTTTTTCCGAAATGGTTGAAGAAAAACAGAATCCCCACGCCCAGTCCGACAGAGTAGGAAAACTCCAATATGGTAAAGCCGCTGGAGACGTGACCGGTAACCTGTGTATAGATTTGGCTGAATAAAGTTCCGATGTCTACATCGTTATTAAAAGTCATAATGGAAAACGCTCCGCCAAAAAAGGAAATCAGGCAGACCACCGTAACTTTCAGAAAACGCCAGAGAGGATTGGGCTGTTTTCCGGTGTCGTATGTCAGAATGAAATCCGGCTGACCGATGGGAACAATTTTAAGTTCCGGCTCTTTTTTCTGAATGAGATCCACCAGATCCATGACGGACATTACATAACGGCCGGGTTTGACCGGATCAAGGGTTGTGACAGGGATGACACGTACCCGGTGGAGAATTTCCGGTTCACTGCAGGAGAGCCTGGCAATGTCCTGGAGGCAGATATGAGGCTGTCGGATCAGAATGTTATCGTCAATTTGCAGATATAGGATTCCGCTCATATCATTCCCTCATTTTGGGCTTGCATACCAGACTTGCAATATAGGAAAAAATCAGTGCTGCGGAAACACCCACTGCACAGGCGGTAAATCCGCCTGTAAAGAGCCCGATAAATCCGTCTTTGTCAATGGCTTTTTTCATGCCCTTCCACAAAACCTGACCAAATCCAAGAAGCGGAACAGAAGCGCCTGCTCCGGCATAATCAGTAAGAGGCTGATAAATTCCGACAGCGCTTAGAACTACACCGGAGCAGACCAGCAGTACCATGACTCTGCCCGGCATAAGTTTGGTTTTGTCAAGCAGAATCTGAACCAGAGCGCAGATCAGTCCTCCGACCCAGAATGCATTGATATAATCCATGTGTATGACCTCCGTTTAAGAAACCTGTTTTTGTTCGATGACGACAGCGTGGGCAATTCCTGCTACAGGAGTCCCCTCATTGAAACTGACTTTAGACAGCATGGCACCTGTTGGAACAAATAAAATTCTTTTCCATTTGCCGGACAGGATATTTGGGAGAAGATGAGCACACAGTACAACGGCTGCGCAGCCGCATCCGCTTCCTCCGGAATGGGTATCCTGTGTATGGCTGTCAAAAATCAGCAGGCCACAGTCCTGATGAATCTGACGGATATCAATATTTTTTTTATCCAGAAGATCCAGAAGGATTTTCTGCCCGATCATTCCGAGGTCACCGGTGACAATGGCGTCGTAATCAGAAGGAGCCCGTCCAAAGTCAAAAAAATGCTGATAGATGGTGTCACAGGCGGCGGGTGCCATACATCCGCCCATATTCAGTGAATCTTTCAGGCCAAAATCCACAAGTCTGCCGGCAGTGATTTCGGTAACAGCGGCACAGAAGCGGCCTTGCCGAAGCGGCATGGCATCGCCGTCAGTTGTAAAAGAGGGCGGTTCTGCTGCGAGAACGCAGGCGCCGCTTCCGGTTACTGTCCAGGTGGAAGAGAGGGGACGCTGGCATCCGTATCCAAGAGGATAACGGAATTCTTTTTCCGCACTGGCAAAATGACTGGAAGTGGCACAAAGGATATGGTCTCCATAACCCGCAGCCACGGCCATTGCGCCGAGAGAAAGCGATTCGCCCATTGTGGAACAGGCTCCGTATAAACCGTAAAAAGGGATTCCCATTTCTGCAATTCCAAAAGAAGATGCAATGGACTGCGCCAGAAGATCGCCTGCGAAAACCATACGGATTTCTTCCGGTTTCAGACCTGCTTTTCCGATGGCGAGAAGAGCGGCTTCTTTCTGCATGGTGCTTTCGGCAGCTTCCCAGGTATCGGTTCCAAAGAGCGGATCTTCGCAGATCATGTCAAAACAGTTTCCAAGCGGTCCTTCTCCTTCTTTTTTTCCGGCAATGGATGCGGCACTCTGAATAAAAACAGGCCTTGCCAGAGCCACGCTGGAAGCCCCCTGTTGTTTTGGTAAATTCATACAAACACTCCTATCGCTTTGAGAATATAGTAAATCAGTCCGAGAAACCAGGAACTCATGATTCCGTACAAAATGACAGGCCCTGCAATGGTAAAAATTTTGCACCCGATTCCGAAGACCTGTCCTTCTGCTTTGTATTCAATGGCAGAGGCGGCTACGGAGTTGGCAAAACCGGTAATGGGAACCAGGGCGCCTGCCCCGCCGAATTTTCCGATTTTCGGATAAAGGTTCAGACCAGTTAAAATTACGCTTAACAAAATCAGAATCAGGGAACACCAGCTTCCTGCCATTTCCTGGTCAAGTCCTCTGTTTTTGGCAAAATTGAGAATCCACTGTCCGATTACACAGATGAGACCGCCTGTCAGGAATGCTTTTGCCATATTCAGTGGCAGACTGTGCGTGGGGGTGATTTCTTTCACATATTTTTCATATTCTTTTTGTTTTTGCTTTTGCTGTTCTGTTGCCATAGTAACAATCCTTTCGTTACTGTTCACCTTGCTCGAAGCACCGGTGAACAGTAATGTCCTTTCCTTTCTTTTCTTTAGTCTGTGAAAAAAATCAGCAGAATATGCATTCTAGCTTTGACTTTTTGCCTGTCTGTCCGTATAATAGGAAACTGGTATAATTCCGTTTTATTGCCAGTCTTGATAATAATACAGAAGCGAGCCGGCTGTTTTTCCAAGGGCTATGCAGATGATAACCAGCGGCATACCTTCTGTGAAACGGATTCTTCTGGAAAAAATGGGAAATACATCTGCAATTTCTGCAAGTGCAAGAATCCATCCGCCAAGGAAGATACCGGAAAACATTCCGTAAAGGATCAGAAAAGGTGTACCAAGAGGCAGCACAATTCCGGAAAGATAAAAGAGATTTCCCAGAATGGTTCCCCAAAAGGTGACGTCTTCATAAAGGAGCATATGTTCCGAAGTATGTGTAATTCCGGCATATCGGGGAACAATAGAAAGACCGATCATAAGACCTGTAACGCCGCCTGCAATGATGAATCCGGCGCACAGACCTGCGAATGCCAGAAATATCTGCTGCCACATAATAATTCCTCCTTTGTCTGAATAATGCTGCAGCGAATCATAAATAATCATCCATTAGTATGCGGAAGAACTGGAAAAATTATACGGAATTCGAAAATATGTATGAAGAACTGTACATTTTCCGTGGCAGATAGTATAATGAGAAAGCCTGATGCATCGGAAAATAAATAACGGAAGCTATTTCATTTTCGATGTACAAGAGTGTGTTTGAAAACACACTCCAGAGCAATTTTCAAACACGATCCAGGATAAGTTGAAAGAGTATGTCTGCTGACAGAATGCAGACTATGGCTTGCGACTGTAAAAATGGGCGGTGATTGCGATGATAGAATCGAGGAGGTATGCATATGCAGAATGCATTTTCCCGTATGGAAATTCTTGTGGGGAAAGAAGGCGCAGATAAACTTGCTTCAGCCAGAATTGCCGTGTTTGGTCTCGGCGGTGTAGGCTCTTATGTTGTAGAGGCCCTTGCCAGATGCGGTGTGGGCAGCCTGACACTGGTAGATCATGACACTGTTTCTCTGACGAATATTAATCGACAGCTTTTTGCGCTGCGCTCGACGATCGGTAAGAGTAAAGTGCAGGTTGCCAAAGAACGGATTCGTGATATTGATGAGAACATTCTGGTGCATACTTATGAAACTTTTTATAATGAAGATACTGCAGGAATGTTTGATTTTCATTCCTATGATTATATCGTGGATGCAATCGATACAGTAACGGCCAAGCTGCTTCTGATCCAGAAAGCCAAAGAATGCCAAACACCGATTCTTTCCAGTATGGGAACCGGAAATAAACTGGATCCGTCACGATTTGAGATTACCGATATTTCCAAAACCAGTGTGTGTCCGCTGGCGAAAGTTATGCGCACGGAACTTCGGAAGCGCGGTATTCGCAAAGTCAAAGTGCTGTATTCCAAAGAACGCCCGATCAAGGTGAATGAGACAGAAGAAAAGAAGGGAAATACGGAGCGGCCGGTACCGGGAAGTATTTCTTTTGTACCCAGTGTGGCGGGACTTCTGATTGCCGGGGAGGTTGTCCGGGATCTTCTGGAGATTTCGTCAAAATAATAAAGCAGAAGATTTGATATTTGCCAAAGATTCGTATGCAGTATATTAAGTGATAAAAAATGTATACGGGTATTTTATATGTAATAATATGTAATAAAAAAATAGACAGATTTAGAAAGATTGAGGTTGATATCTGTGAATCAGGAAATCAGACAACAGTTTTGTGAGCTTCTGGGAGAAGAAAGAGTTCTTGTGGAGGAACCGATGGATCGTCATACGACATTCCGCATCGGAGGACCTGCTGATTATTTTCTGATCCCCGAAACGTATGAACAGATTCAAAAGATCCTGGAGATCTGCCGTAGAGAAGAGCTTCCGTATTTCATTCTCGGAAATGGAAGCAATCTTCTGGTGAGTGATCAGGGATACCGCGGTGTGATTATTCAGACTTTCCGGAATTTTTCCGGTGTAACGGTAGACGGAAATAAAATACGTGCAGCATCCGGTGCGCTTCTTTCTGCTATTGCAGCAGCAGCCAAAAATGCTTCACTTACCGGTTTTGAATTTGCCGGAGGAATTCCTGGAACTCTGGGAGGTGCAGTGGTCATGAATGCGGGCGCTTATGGCGGAGAAATGAAAGATGTACTGGAAGAAGTGACCGTTATGGATCAGGAAGGACAGATTCGCATTCTGAAAGTCGACGAGCTGGAGATGGGTTACCGTACCAGTATCATAAAAAAAGCTGGATATCTTGTCCTGGAGGCTGTGATCGCTCTCGAGCCGGGGGATCAGGAACGGATTAAAGAACGGATGCGGGAACTGACCGAACAGCGCACAAGCAAGCAGCCGTTGGAATATCCAAGCGCGGGAAGTACATTTAAGCGTCCGGAAGGATATTTTGCCGGTAAGCTGATCATGGACTGCGGCCTGAGAGGATACCGGGTCGGCGGTGCACAGGTTTCTGAGAAGCATTGCGGGTTCGTGATTAACACCGGTGGAGCTACCGCACAGGATGTGAGAACACTGATGCAGAATGTATCGGATAAAGTTTTTGAAAAGTACGGTGTGACACTGGAACCGGAAGTAAAATTTCTCGGTGAATTTTGAATAATACAGGAGAGAAAACATGCGCTTGGTAATCGTAACAGGGCTGTCAGGAGCAGGAAAAAGTACTGCATTAAAAATGCTGGAGGATGCCAGATATTTTTGCGTGGATAATCTTCCGATCCCTCTTGTGGAAAAATTTGCGTCACTGATGGACGGCGGACAGGGAACCGATGTGGAGAATGTAGCCATTGGAATCGATGCCAGAAGCGGACGTTCTCTGGAAGAGCTGGAAGCTGTTCTGGATCGTATGAAAATAATTGGCTATAAATTTGAAATTCTGTTTCTGGATGCGGAGGATTGCGTACTGGTCAAACGTTATAAAGAAACAAGACGCAGCCATCCCCTTGCCATGAACGGGCGTGTGGATGAGGGAATCCGCCTGGAAAGAGAGAAAATCAGATTCCTCAAAGACAGGGCTGATTACATTATTGACACCACACATCTTCTGACAAGGGAACTGAAGACAGAAATTGAAAAGATATTTGTGGAAAATACAGGCTTTCACAATATGGTGATTTCTGTATTATCATTTGGATTCAAGTATGGAATTCCGGCAGATGCAGATCTGGTGTTTGACGTAAGATTTCTTCCGAATCCGTATTATGTGGATGAATTGAGGCCGCTCACCGGAATGGATGACGGAGTTTATCATTATGTGATGGACAATGATACGGCACGGGAGTTTGCGGACAAACTGGAAGACATGGTGAAATTCCTGATTCCGAATTATGTACGCGAGGGTAAAACCAATCTGGTGATCGGAATCGGATGTACCGGCGGCAAGCACCGTTCGGTGACACTGGCAAGGGTTCTTTATGACCGTTTATCAGAGACCAGAGAATACGGTCTGCGTCTGGAACACAGGGATATCGGCAGGGATGCCCTTATTAAAAAATAAAAAGTGAGGTTGGAAAATGTCTTTTTCAGGGATGGTGAAAGAAGAACTTTCCAGACAGATCAGCTCCGCACGTCACTGCAGGATAGCAGAAATCGCAGCTCTGTTAAGCGCGAACGGGAAACTGACGGAGGAGGGACATCTGAAACTTCAGATGGAAAATGACGCAGTTATAAGAAAGTACTTTACATTATTGAGAAAAACCTTTAATATAGAGACAGAAATATCTATCCGGGAGAGCAGCAACCAGAAGAAAGGACAGGTTTATTATGTGGAATTATCCGATGATAAACAGGTTCAGGAAGTGCTTCAGGGAACGAAACTCGTTCTGGATAGTTCGGATGGAGGAATGCTTTTTTCCTGTAATAGTCTGGTCACTCAGCAGAACTGTTGCAAAAGAGCATTTACTGTCTCTTATACACATCTGACGCTGCCGACGATACTCCTTGTGTAGA
>CAMBAL010000096.1 GCA_945864225.1 uncultured Blautia sp.
CGCTGATGAGGCAAGCAGGATTTAACTATCAATAATTAATTATTCGATGTACTAGCCACATTCCACGGATCCATCGCAGCTACAGAAACGGTTTCTGCTGCAGCACCAAGTTCGCTCTGTCCTGCATTGATATCACCGGTAGCAAATGCAACCAGCTGATCCAGAGACAGACTCTCTGTGATTTCTCCGGCTTTTCCCGGAAGTTCATCCGAAAGTCCGGAATACTGTATCGTTTCTGTTACAATTTCAGAAGCCTTTATTTCTACTGCCGGAAGCTTTTCCGCCAAAGCATGCCATGCAGCTTCTTTTTCCTGCATTTTTCCTGCATCCGGAAGCAGCTCTTCCATATCCTGCTTTCTCTCGCAGATATGTTCACACTGAACCATCACAGCATCTTCATCCAGATGCAAAGAACCGATCAGTTCTGCACTTTCCAGAGAATTTCCTGCCCAGATACCATAAGTACCTTTTTCCACAACCCACGCTGCCATTTCTTCACTGTAGGAAGCCAGCTGATAAAGAGCAAAGGAAATTTCCATAGCCTGACTTTCGCCCGGAGCCAGAATACCTGTTTTGCCAAAGCCTGCAAGACGACGGTATTCTTTCGGAAGTCTGCCCTGCGGACAGGATACATAAATCTGAGCAACTTCTTTTCCGGAATAAGTATCACCGGTATTTTTGACTGTCATATTAACCGATACCATCGGTTTTGCTGTACCCATACCGTTTACGGAAATTTCACCGCCATTCACTTCAAATGTGGTGTAGGAAAGTCCGTATCCAAAGCAATAACGCACCGGCACATCAAAAGTATCAAAGTAACGGTATCCTACATAAATGCCTTCTTTATATTCCTCTTTGTAAACATCACCGCTGTTATGGCTGAAGAAGGAGGCATTCGGATAATCCTCATATTTCATAGCCCAGGTGTCTGTCATTTTTCCGGATGGAGTCACATCACCGCTGATCACATCTGCAAAAGCGCTTCCGCCTTCCTGACCCGCCTGCATAAACTGCAGAATGGAAGGAATGTTGGAAAATTCTTCTGCAAATCCAAGGTCTACAAGACCGCCTGTATTGATTACAAGTACCACATTCTGATAAGCTTCGCATACCTGAGCAAGCAGTGCTTTTTCTTCCGCAGTGATCAGATAATCTCCTTCTGCAGTATGACGGTCCGCATTTTCACCGGCAATACGGGCAAGAACAAATACGGCAATATCTGCTCCATCTGCTTTTGCAGCTTCCACATCAATGGCGCTGCCGCACGGCATCTGGAACTGTGCAGCGGAATAGGCGCGGAAAAAGTTGTTGTCATATTCCGGCAAGCTTCTGAAAATCTCGTTTTTCCAGCCTTCTCTTGCCTGAACATACAATGCATCATAATCCTCCAGCCATTCTCTGCTGGTCACTTCATATCCGGCATTTACCATTCCCTGATAAATATTGACACAGTCACGTTCATTCACATCACCAGATCCGGTTCCTCCCTTAATAGTTCGGATCGCGCCGGCTCCGTAAAGTCCGATTTTGATTCCTTTTTGTAAAGGAAGAAAATGATTTTCATTTTTCAGAAGAACAAAGCCTTCTGCAGCTGCCTTTCTGGCTAATTTACGGTTCTTTGTCTCACGCTCAGTCACAGCATCAGAAACAGTACCTGGAAATGGACGTTTTCTAAGTTTCATAATAATCCTCCAATTATTTTTTCTGTTACACTTATTATGAAGGATTTCCATACGCTTTTCTATTCATTTTTTTAACTATTTCTTGGTCAATATTGATATTTTTGTTTTTTTATTCTAAAATGTAAGAAAGAAATTTTGTCAGAATTGACCTGCGATATCAAATATACCCCAGAACGTGTTTGAAAGTCGCTTTCCTGCAAAGTGGAGCGTGCGGATATCGGTAATGAATTTTCAAACACGCTCTAACGATTCCATTCTACAAAAGGGAGGATTTTTTTCATGCCCGCATACACTTATGAAATGGTCCGTGAAAACAGCCGGATTCCTGCTCATTTTGATTATGTGCATTCTCCGGAGTGTACCATTCCCGCCCACTGGCATGAGTATATGGAAATTCTTATGATAATTTCCGGACATCTGACCGCTGTGATTCAGGCAAAAACCTACGAATTATCTTCCGGCGATATTCTAATCATCAATTCCAATGATATCCATATGACACAGACTTCCGCCAGTAAAACGGACTATATTCTTCTGCAGATTTCTGCAAGGTCCCTGCAGCAGTTTTTTCCCAATTTTGCCTCTCTGCATTTTGTCACCTGGATTCCTCGAAATGCCGCTTCCGCTTGCAGCGATGCTGCAGAGAGCCTTGCTTCTGTCAGTCCGCCTTCTGACAGCATCGCTTTGCATGACCGCACTGTGTCTGTCCATCTATCGCCTGCCTTCTACCTGCTGGAAATGCTGGACATTTATGAAAAAAAAGAAGACGGATATCCGCTGCTCTTTACAGCACGGCTTCATGACCTGTTATACTGCCTTTATAAGAATTATTCCTACTGGCTGACACCTGACAGCCAGAAAGCAGCTCATCGTGATATTCTTCGGATCATTCAGACTATGGACTGGGTGGGGGAACATTACCGGGAACCGCTGACACTGGATGATGCGGCAGGAAATCTCGGACTCAGCCGGGAATATTTCTGCAGAATTTTTAAAAAATATACCGGACAGACATTTCTGGAATACGTCAATGATATCCGGGTCATGCGCTTCCACGATGAACTCCTGTATTCCGATGATTCTATTACAAATCTGATGTCCAGTCACGGAATCAGCAACTATAAGATTTTCCTGCGGACCTTTAAAAAACTGTACGGTGAAACACCGCAGAAAATGAGAAAACAGCTTTCTGCGGATTAGAGCATGTTTGAAAATTCATTACCATAGCAATTATTACTGAATTCCGCAGATTTTTTTCACATCTGCCGGGAGTTTCCGAAATGGAATCACTTCCGGCTGATTTTCCTGATGACGACCGATGTGCTTCTCCATCCACACCATATTGTACCATCTATGGAACTTGTATCCGCACTGATAAAATTCTCCTACCAGACGATAGCCCAGATGTTCATGAAATCTGACGCTGTCCCTGGTGAGATATTCATCTTCCGGATCCGGATAAGCGATACACGCATTCAAATTCAGAATATTCTGATGTGCAAGAACCTGTTCCAGTACATCATACAATTTTCTTCCGATTCCCAGACCTTTTCGATTTCTCTCCACATAAATGGAGGTTTCTACTGCCCAGTCGTAGGCTTTTCGGTCATGAAAGGGGCTGACATAGGCATATCCCACAATTTTCCTATCTATCTCTGCAGCCAGATAGGGATACCGCTCTCTGGTATGCCGGATCCGTTCTGCAAATTCTTCCACAGACGGTACTTCATATTCAAAGGTAATCGCTGTATTTTTTACATATGGCGCGTAAATCTCCAACAATGCCTCCGCATCTTTTTCTCCTGCCTCCCTTATGATTATCTCATGTTTTTCCATATTTTCTGTCCTTCTTTCATATACAATTCATCGCCTGCGACGGATTTCTTTCGCAATATATTTCCTCTCCGCCGCAGTGCAATCCTGCCCGGAGGGCTTTATTATATCATAGGAAAATGCAAAGCACTTTCCTATGATATAATAAACAAGAGAGACCGTATCATGAAACATGGCGGTCTCTCTTTCTGATCATTTATTTTGCAACAAAGTTAACAATTTTATTTGGTACGTAAATTTCTTTTACCAGATTCTTGCCTTCCAGGAAGGAAGCAATTCTTTCATCCGCTTTTGCAATGGCAAATGCTTCTTCTTTTTCACATCCTGTCGGGATCACAATGGTTCCTCTGACTTTTCCATTAACCTGAACACCAATTTCTGTTGTCTTGGCAACAGTCTTGGATTCATCAAATTCCGGCCATGGAGAAACAGTAACAAAACCTTCTCCGCCAAGGCTCTCCCAGATTTCCTCACAAAGATGAGGAGCAAACGGGCTGAGCAGCTTGATAAAGATAATCAGATCCTCTTTTGTCAGATGTCCTTCTGCAGTAATGTCATTGATCAATGTCATCAGACTGGCAATCGCTGTATTGAATTTCAGACCTTCAATATCGGAAGAAACCTTCTTGATGGTACGATGAATCTTCATTTCCAGTTCGGAAGATACAGGAGCATCCGATACAATATCAGTCAGTCCTGCAACACGGTCAAGGAATTTCTTACAACCTTTTACAGAACTGTCATTCCATGGTGTAGCTGCACCATAATCACCCATGAACAATACATAGGTACGAAGTGTATCAGCACCATATTCTTCCACGATATCCAGCGGATCTACTACATTTCCCTTGGATTTGCTCATCTTGTCTCCATCCGGTCCGAGAATCAGTCCCTGAATGGAACGTTTTGCGTAAGGTTCCGGAGTATTCACGATTCCAAGATCATACAGGAAATGATGCCAGAATCTGGAGTAGATCATATGTCTGGTAACATGCTCCATACCGCCGTTATACCAGTCAACAGGCATCCAGTATTTCATCTTGTCCATATCTGCAATGGCATTTTCGTTGTGAGGATCGATATATCTCAGAAAATACCAGGAAGATCCTGCCCACTGAGGCATGGTATCTGTCTCACGTTTCGCTGCTGCACCGCATTTCGGACAGGTGCAGTTTACAAAGGAATCAATCTTCGCCAGAGGAGACTGTCCATCTTCACCAGGTTCAAAATCTTTTACATCCGGCAGACGCAGCGGAAGTTCTTCATAAGGAACTGCCACAACACCGCAGTTCGGACAATGAACAAGCGGAATCGGCTCACCCCAGTATCTCTGACGGTTGAATGCCCAGTCTTTCATCTTATACTGAACGCCGGCTTCACCGATGCCCTGTTTCTCCAGTTCTTCCAGCATGCGCTCGATGGAATCGTGTTTGTTGGTATATCCGTTCAGGAATCCGGAGTTCACCATCTCGCCGTCACCTGTGTAGGCTTCTTTGGCGATATCGCCGCCTTTGATTACTTCAATGATATCAATGCCGAATTTCTTTGCAAAATCATAGTCACGCTGGTCATGTGCCGGAACTGCCATGATTGCGCCGGTACCATAGCCCATCATTACATAGTCTGCAATATAGATCGGAATCTTCTTGCCGTTCACAGGATTGACTGCTTCCAGTCCCTGGATCTGAACACCGGTCTTATCTTTTACAAGCTGTGTTCTTTCGAACTCTGTCTTCTTCGCACATTCGGTACGGTATGCAGTGATTGCATCCATATTGGAAATTCTGTCTGCATATTTGTCAATGATCGGATGTTCCGGTGCGATTACCATA
The DNA here is from genome assembly GCA_945864225.1 of uncultured Blautia sp. Taxonomy (GTDB): domain Bacteria; phylum Bacillota; class Clostridia; order Lachnospirales; family Lachnospiraceae; genus Blautia_A. The sequence continues at coordinate 5,351 of CAMBAL010000096.1, forward strand.
AAGGTCACACCAAAGAGGGTATCCGGTCTGGTGGTATAAATTCTTAATTTCTCGTCAATTCCGTCAATGGTGAAGTTTACAAACGCACCTTTGGATTTGCCGATCCAGTTGATCTGCTGCTGTTTTACATTTTCCGGATAATCCACATCATTCAGACCTTCCAGAAGCTTGTCCGCATACTGAGTAATTCTCAGATACCATACATCTTTGGATTTCTGAACAACATCGCTGTGGCAGATATCACACTTACCGCCCTGGCTGTCCTCATTGGAAAGTACAACTTTGCAGTGCGGGCAGTAGTTTACCAGAGTTCTGTCTCTGAACACCAGACCGTTTTCGAACATTTTCAGGAAAATCCACTGGGTCCATTTGTAATAATCTTCATCTGTTGTATCGATCACGCGGCTCCAGTCAAAAGAAAAGCCGACTCTTTTCAGCTGGTTGGAAAATTTCTTGATATTCTCATCAGTAATAATGCGCGGATGTGTTCCGGTCTTCACTGCATAGTTCTCCGTAGGCAGACCAAATGCATCAAATCCAATCGGGAAAAGTACATTATAACCTTCCATACGGCGTTTTCTGGAAATTACCTCAAGGCTGGAGTATGCTTTGATATGTCCTACATGCATACCTGCACCGCTTGGATATGGGAATTCCACAAGGCCATAGAATTTCGGCTTGTCGCTGTTATCTTTGGCTTCGAAGATTTTACTCTCTTCCCATTTCGCCTGCCACTTGGGCTCGATTTTTTTAAACTCGTATCTCATTTCTGTGATTCCTCCACAAAATTAATTTGATGGTTTCTGTTCAGTATCTTTATTGATATCACCTGCCGAACAGCTGAAATTGCTTTCATTTCAGGTTTCCATATTTAAACAGCAGTCTCTGAAAATTTATTTTAATTCAACGGAACCTGTTTGTCAATGTTTCTCTTTCCGGTTCATCACTAAGATCACAGCAAAGGTGATCACTTCTGCCGCGAGAAAAGACAGCCATACACCGTTCATTCCCCAGATTTTTGCCATAATCACTGCACAGATCACAATCGCCACAACGCCTCTGGAAATCGATGCGGCAAATGCCTGTGTAATTCTGCCTGTTGCGGAAAAATATCCGGCAAGCAGAATATTGATTCCGGCAAGTGCATATCCAAGAAAATACAGCCGCATTCCATCATGGGCATATTGGAGAAGCAGTGCATTGCCCTCGCTGTTAAAAATCCCGATCAGAAGATCCGTAAATCCCCACGTTCCACCTATGATCACTGCCTGTGCCAGAATCGTTACAAAAATACCGGATTTCAAAAGTGTTTTTACGGTCCTGGTGTTTCCACTTCCATAATAATTACTGATCAGCGGCTGTGTTCCCTGGGAAATGCCGTTAAAGATCGACATCGCCACCAGCGAAATATTTGCAATGACGCCATATGCGGCAATTCCCGTATTTCCGGCAATTCCGAGAATCAGCATATTAAACACAGCAGTGGTGACTGCAGAGCTGATTTCTCCCACAAACGATGGAACACCAAACTGACAGCAGGCTGCCAGATGACGGATGGACGGAACTCTCCATTGAAATCCCACACTGCAGTTTTTTCCAAAATAATGAATACAGCATACCATCATGGTAACAACCGGAGACAGTGCAGTTGCCAGAGCAGCACCGGCAAGTCCCATCCCGCACGGGAACATAAAAAGATAGTCAAACAGAATATTAAATGAACTTCCGCAAAGGGAAGCAATCATCACCAGTGTCGGCGCATGGTCATTTCTGGCAAAGGCAGTAAATGTATAATTGATCATAAAAAACGGCGACACTCCTAGAAAAATCCGGAAATAGCTCACTCCCAGACGGATAATCGTCTCATCCGCCCCCATCAACTTCATGACCTGTTCCGGAACAAATATCCCGAGAAGGATAAACGGAATGCTGATGATCGCACACCACAAAACAGAACTGGTAAAATAATGATCAATATTCTTTTCTCCCTGTGCTTTTCTGATCGCATATCGCGTTGCAGAACCGATTCCGATCATGGCGCCTATGGCAAAAATCAGCCCGTAAACCGGCAGGGCAAGATTCAATACAGTCAGTCCATCCGCTCCGGAATGTCTGGCTATAAAAAAAGTATCCGCCAGTATGTAAATCGAAATTCCGATCATTCCGGCAATACTCTGTGATACATATTTTGCAAACTGCTGCAGCAGTCTGTTTTCTGTGTTCATTCGAAGTATTTTCCTCCTTCTTCTGTTTTTACAGTAATTCATAAACAATTACTTTAATTATAAAGAAATATGGCTTTTGACACCAATATCATTCTATGATGTTGGGGTCAAAACCATAAATAAGTTTGCCCCTATTCCTATATTACCTTGAAAAATTCATATTTTGTAGTATATCGCCGGACTTTTTGGGATATATGC
>CAMBAL010000097.1 GCA_945864225.1 uncultured Blautia sp.
GCTGTGTGGAGCATACAACTGCATCAATACGGATCGGCTTTCCATTTTCATCGTACTCAACCGTTACCTGTGTTTTTCCATCCGGTCTTAAATAGCTGAGAGTACCATCTTTGCGCACTTTTGTCAGCTGACGTGCCAGTTTGTGTGCCATATTGATGGCATATGGCATATATTCTTCTGTTTCGTTGGAAGCATATCCAAACATCATACCCTGGTCTCCGGCACCGATGGCATCGATTTCATCCTCTCCCATCTTTGCTTCCAGAGCTTTGTCAACGCCCATTGCAATATCTGCAGACTGCTCGTCAATTGCTGTGATCACACCGCAGGTATCTGCATCAAATCCGTATTTTCCACGTGTATAACCGATTTCACGAACAGTATCTCTTACAATTTTTTGAATGTCTACATAAGCATTGGTAGTAATTTCTCCCATAACCAGTACAAGACCGGTCGTTGTTGCTGTCTCACAGGCAACACGGCTCATTGGATCCTGCTCCATCAGTGCATCAAGGATGGCATCAGAAATAGCATCACACATTTTGTCAGGATGACCTTCTGTTACAGATTCAGAGGTAAATAAAATTTTTTCCATTTTTTCTCCCTTTCTTTCGTCAAAAAAACAGCCCGAATAATCGGACTGTTCTGGTTTCTATCACAATCCTCTTATTGTTCGATCACTCGCTCAGGTTGGCACCTTCCATGATTCATCAGGGGTTGCCGTGGCTTCACAGATCCTTTGTATCTCCACCACTCTGAATAAAAGGCTATTTTTCTATGAAATTGTTGCAAGACATACAATATACTTATTTTTATCTGATGTCAAGCATTATTTATAAAAAGTACCGGACAACAAACGTTTCCGTCAGTTATTCACTACCTTCAGGCGAAATTTCTGAATTTCCTTTTCACTGGAAACCTTTTCGATTTCCGCACCAAGGCTTCTCAATTTCTCTTCAAAGTTCTCGTATCCTCTCTGGATATAAACAATATCATCTACAATCGTAATTCCTTCTGCTGCAAGTCCGGCAATTACCAGCGCTGCACCTGCACGAAGATCCGGTGCGCTTACTCTCGCTCCGGTAAGCTTCTTCACTCCGTCAATAATTGCAGAATTACCCTCTACCTTGATATTGGCACCCATACGGGAAAGCTCATCCGCATATTTGAACCGGTTTTCAAAAATACTTTCTGTAACGATACTGGTTCCTTCTGCCAAAGCCAGTGTAACTGCAATCTGCGGCTGCATATCTGTAGGATATCCCGGATAAGGAAGCGTCTTTACATGAGTACGGCGAAGTCTGCCTGCTGCGCGCACACGCACCGCATCATCAAATTCTTCCACCTCGCATCCAATTTCTTCCAGCTTGGCTGTAGTAGCTTCCAGATGTTTGGGAATTACGTTTTTTACAGTAACATCACCGCCAGTAGCAGCTGCCGCAAACATAAACGTACCTGCTTCGATCTGATCCGGAATAATAGAATATTCTGTACGGTGAAGTTTTTCCACACCTTTGATACGAATCACATCGGTACCGGCACCTTTGATATTGGCACCCATACTGTTCAGGAAGTTGGCCACATCAACAACATGCGGCTCTCTTGCTGCATTCTCAATAATAGTCCTTCCCGGAGCCAGGGATGCAGCCATCATAATATTGATCGTAGCTCCAACAGAAACCATATCCAGGAAAATATGACTTCCATGAAGGTTCTCAGCCTGTGCCACAATAGCTCCGTGAATAATATCTACCTTGGCACCAAGAGCACGAAAGCCCTTCAGATGCTGGTCGATCGGGCGGCTGCCGATATTACAGCCTCCTGGAAGCGGAACTTCCGCATGCTTATACTTGCCAAGCAGCGCTCCCAAAAGATAATAGGATGCCCGAATCTTCTTGATATATTCATAATCCACGCTCACATTGCCAATGGTAGAGCCATTGATCTTAACGGTTGACCTGTCAATACGGTTCACCTGAGCGCCAATTCCGGCAATTGCTTCCAGTAAAACATTTGTGTCTCTTACGTCGGGCAGATTTTCAATAAGGATTGTTTCATCCGTCATAATAGCAGCTGCAAGAATTGCAAGTGCCGCATTCTTGGCACCGCCAATTTCTACTTCACCTACCAGCGGATGTCCTCCTCTGATTACATACTGTTCCATAAAACACCTCTATAATTATTTTCACTCCGCAAGACGAAGCGAACGCCAGGAAAATCAATTACATTTGTCATCAAATGGCTTTCCGCCAAATATCGGTTTTATATTATAGCACATATTTCCCATTTGTAAACAAAAAATTAATGATTTATAAATAACGTTCCTGCTTCTTTCGTTTTTAATCAGTTATTTTCCCCTGAATTCTGTCTAAAAGTGACTGCAGACTTGCTTCCAGATCTTTCCCTTCTTCACTTACCACAATATCCGCATATTTCTCATACAATGGAACTCTTTCTTCGTATAAATCCTGAAGTGTCTGTCCTTCTTTCAGCAAAACACCTCTTCCCTTCAGATTCCCGAGACGTTTTGATAAAGCCTGGAGCGAAAGCTCCAGATAAACCACTTTTCCTATGGATTTCAGATGTTCCATTGCCTCTTCGCAGTAAACAACACTTCCACCGGTAGCTATGACTGTACTCTCAGTCTCAATGGATGCATTTACGCGGTTCTCTATTGCCTTAAATCCTTCGACACCTTCCTGCTCGATAATCTGCCACAGACGTCTTTTTTCTTCTTTCTGTATCAGAAGATCCGCATCCAGAAACTGGTATCCAAGAACCTTCGCAAGAACAACCCCCAATGTACTTTTTCCTACACCCGGCATTCCGATCAGTGTGATATTATTTTTATTCATCTTAATCCTCCATGCCTTGTATTTCAGTACGTGATATTCTTTATAAAACTAATATGTACATCTTTTTGCCTTATCATTCTAACACAAGTTGCTAAATCCTGCAATCCCAAACAGTTTTGCCTAATTCTGCCTGCCGGACCTGCCTGTTTTTTTCGATTTTTTTGCTTTTTTCCTTACACTGTATCCAAAAGTCCCCAGAGGTTTTCCTATGCCGGAATATTCCCCATGAGAATAAACAAGCGGTCTGGAAAGCTTCAGATCAAATTTATGATTTTCATCCATATAAGCTTCATCTGCATGAACAGCCAGTACATCTGCAAGGAACATATGATGTGACCCCAGTTCTTTTACTTCTCTCACACGGCACTCAATAGAAACCGGAGATTCCCTGATCATGGGAGCCTGCACAAATTCAGCCTTCTCTTTTGTCAGTCCGGTTTCTTTAAATTTATCCGTATCTCTTCCTGAACGAACTCCGCAGTAATCTGTCGCAAATGCCAGTTTTTCTGTAGTAAGATTGATCACAAATTCTCCTGTTTCCCGAATCATCTGATAAGAATATCTCTCCGGGCGAACAGAAATCGAAACCATGGGCGGATTGGTACATACCGTTCCCACCCATGCGATCGTAATAATATTATCTTTGCCTTTTCCGTCAGTCACACTGACCATCACCGCCGGAAGCGGATAAAGCATATTTCCGGGTTTCCATGTCTGTTTTGCCATTTTTTCACTCCTGAAAAGAATTATGCATAATCCGCACCACTAAACTGTGCAGCTTCCATCAATGCCGGAATCAGCTGTTTCTTTCGTGAAACAATTCCCTCCAGATGGAATACGCCATCCTCCGGTTCCATCTGGAACGCCAGTCTTGCCATTTCCTCGCTGCCTTCTCCGTAATAAAGAAGTTCTGTTGAACGGCCCATAATATTTGTCAGCATAAAATAAACTCTTGATATTCCATGGCGTCCGCATTCACTTACCATGAACGGAACCAGTTTTTCTTTGATTCTCTTCAGTTCCTCTTCATCCATGGAACTGATCTGACCGACACCGAAACTGATATCATCCTCTGCAATAAACTTCTTGTAATCCTGATAGAAAATTTCTTCAGGTGCTTTGTCCTCCAGACTGCTTCCGGCCTTGAACATTTCTTTTGCAAACTTTTCAATATCAATATCTGCGATCAGCGCCAGTGCACCTGCAGCCATTTTATCCTGGAGAGTACAGGTCGGTGAACGGAACATCAGAGTGTCTGAAATAATTGCTGCGCAGAGAAGTCCTGCTATTTTCGGCGGAATATCCAGTCTCTGTTCTCCATACATCTGGTACATAATGGTTCCTGTACAGCCCACAGGCTGGTTACGGAAAGAAATCGGCTGCATCGTTTCCAGGGATCCCAGTTTATGATGATCGATAATTTCAAGAATTTCCGCTTTCTCGATATTATCGACAGCCTGTCCCTGTTCATTATGGTCTACAAGCACCACTTTCTTTTTCTTCATATCCAGAAAATTACGGCGTGAAATCGTACCGACACACTTTCCTCTCTTGTTGATGACCGGAAATGCGCGATGACGGTGTTTGATCATCACATCCTGGATATCATCTGTATAATCCTCGGTACTGAATGTAATCAGGTTATCTGTCTGCATGATATATTTTACAGGAATACTCTGATTGATCAGTCTCGCAATAGTAAAGGTATCATAGGGAGACGTAATAATCACAATATCTTTTTCATGGGCAAGCTTCAGCACTTTCTCGGAAACCTGGATTCCCATTCCGACAATGATGCAGCTGGCATTCTGTTTGATTGCCTGCAGGTGATCTTCTTCTCTGTCCCCCATGATAATCATATCATTCTCTTCGATATAATCTTTCATCATATCAGGATTTGCCGTTCCCACAAGAACCTTACCCTTGATAAAATATCCGTGTTCATTTCCCTCTGCCACGGTTCCCCCAATGGTCTCTGCAATTCTCTTATACTGGGTTCTGGCTCTGGACAGCAGATAACTGTCCGTTGTATCCATGTAAGTCTGGGCAATGTCACCAATCGTAATGATTCCCTCAAGTGATCCGTTTTTGTCCCTGATCGGCAGTGTAACAATGCTGTTTTCCTGCATCAGATCCCATGCATTTTTCAGTGAGATACTTTTGTCTGCATCCGGGCTTATTCGGATATCCATATCTTTTACCTGGGTTCCGATATTGCTCAGATACCCCGGCGGCTGCACTCCAAAACGATTCAGTACATACTCTGTTTCCTCGTTGATCTGGCCTGCTCTTTTTGGAATGTATTTTTTATCCTGAGTTGTACGGTTCTTAATATCTGCATATGCGATCGCCGAACAGATGGAATCTGTATCCGGGTTTTTGTGCCCGATTACAAAAATTTTCTCCTGATTTCTCATTCTTTTTTCATCCTTCTATGAATTCAGTTTGATATTTGCAAAAAGTGATCCAAGAGAAGTAGTTGCTTCTTCACCGGAATCCGGAACTTCATACACTTCTTCTTCGATTTCTTTTGCCATCATGTCAGATGCTTCTTTGATACTGAGACTCAGTTTGCCGTCTTTGACTGCAATGACTTTTACTTTTACCTTATCTCCTACCGCGATTGCTTCTGATGGTTTCTTGATTCTCTTCTCACAAATCTGTGAAATATGAACAAGTCCGGACAATCCGTTTCCAAGATTTACAAAAGCTCCATAAGGCTGCAGGCTCTCTACAGTACCTTCTGTTACCAGACCAACCTGTACATTGGATATTTTATTCTTACGCTCTTCTTCTGCCTTTTCTCTCAGAATTTCTCTTGCAGACAGGATCAGTCTGTTTTTCTCTTTATCTACATCAAATACACGTACCTGAATCCGTTTATTGAGATACTCTTCCGTATCCTCCACGTAATTGAGTGACAGTTTGGATGCCGGTACAAATCCTCTTACATCTTCCACATAGGCGATCACTCCGCCATTGACAATTCCCTTAACCACTACATCAAGAATCTCTCCTGATTCCTTCAGTTCTTTCAGTTTATTCCAGGCAAGAACATCATTGGCTTCTACGCGGGAAAGTAAAATATTTCCATGCCCGTCATCAGTCTTTACAACTGTTGCAGAGATTTCATCTCCCACATGTACTTCTTCTTTTATGTTAAATCCCGGTTCTCTGCTGTAGTCTTCTGCAGGAATGATTCCTTCCGCATAGTATTTGAGATCCAGTACTACTTCTTTTTCATCCACACTGATTACGGTTCCTGTGAGAATGTCCCCTTCTTCAATTTTTTTAAAAGAGGCTTCCAGTTCAGCCTCATAATCTTTCATTGTTTCCGACATTGTGACTGCTCCTTTTCTGAAAAATATCTTTCCGGTACAATGGTTCCGCACCGTCCTGTTTCTGTATAGTATACCATAACCGATACGATAATGGAATGAAAAATCCCCCTAAAACGAGGAGTGCCCCGGTAGTGGTTTACCGGGGCAATTATTATGAAAAAATTTATGTGTAATGAATGCCATTACAACGTCTTTTTTGTCGTTCTTTCGAACTATCCTTATCATAACAATTAATTATGAACATTTTATGAACAATCAGTTAATAATTATATTATTTGCACAATTTTTCTTAGTATTTTATGGTTTTTTTATAAAAATACAACATTTCTTTTATCGCTTTAAACTGATGTAGTTGTGCATTTTGTATGTTTTAATCCAGTATATTTTTTGCAAAATCAATCAATTTCCCCAAAAAACCTTTTACCTCTTCTTTTCCAACTCCAAGGCTGTCCAGTTTCTCATATATGGATTTGATATCTTCTCTCAGCTGCTCCTCGTCAATATCCATATCTTTGAATTTCTTTACCAGTTTCAAAATGGTATCTTTATCGGAATCAGAAATACTCACATCAAACTGATCAGCAGCCTGGTCAATGATATTTTTCATTTCTTCGTCTGAAAGCTCCTGCTGATCGATCATATTCTTTGCAAAGATAATAATATCTGCCACTTTGTCCGGATCAGACAAAAGAGAATCCATTGCGGCGTCCATTAATATTTCTTCAGCAGAACTTTCCTGCGCAAATACGGCAGACGGTGTGCTGCATGCCAGAACCCCTGCCAAAATCACTGCACTTAATTTATTTACTTTCATGTTTAATTTCCTCCTTTTTTTTAATATTTTCAGAACATTCTGTCGGTATAACCGGTCTTAAATAACTAACCATACATTTCCGTTTCTTTCAAACCCGTTATACTCAACAGGCTCTCATTATAACACAGGAAATTTCTAATCATGTAAAATTTCTGTGAAACCTGTTCTTGCGTCTGCTTATAACTTCCTGTGAAGCACGCTTTCACACTTGCTTATTCATAAATACTTTGATATACGTTCATATTTTTTTCAAAATTTAAACACGATTCTATCATATTTTAATCATATACTTCTGTCTCTTATACACATCTCCGAGCCCACGAGAC
>CAMBAL010000098.1 GCA_945864225.1 uncultured Blautia sp.
AGAAAATATGTGATCGGAGCTTTTGAAATGCTGTTCACAAAAAGGGAAGAACGTCCGTCCAAGAAACATGGCACGGTCTAAGCGAGGTGAGCATATGAAGAAGATTTTAAAGAGAGCATCTTCTGTATGTGCTGCTGTTGTATGCGCTGCTTCCCTGACGGTGTCAGGTGCAGTAATCGTAGCGGCTGACAGTGAGATCGATGAGACAGTAAAAGCTCAGCTTGTTGCAACTGCTGAGGGGCTGACAGAAGCAATCATTCCAATGTCAGACGAAGAAATTGCCAATTATCTGACATCTGATGATGACTTTACCGTTCAGGCTATGACTTCCTGGAACAGCTCCAAAGACGAAGTTGGAGAATATGTGGCATTGGGTGAAACAGAGGTAGAATTTGATGATGACGAGTACTCCGTAACAGTATCGGTTGATTTTGAGACCTATGATGCGGATTTCGTATATATGTTCAGCTCTGACGGAGTACCGGCCACAATGTCCGTAGATGTTCAGTACCCGATGTCTGAGACAATGAAAAGAGCCGGCCTGAATACAGTTATGGGTATCGGTATTGTATTTATCATGCTGGTATTCTTAAGCTTTGTGATTTCCCTGTTCCGTTTTATTCCGGGACTTGTGGAAGGCAAGAAGAAAGAGGAGCCGAAAGCACCTGCAGCACCTGTACCTGCTCCGGTTGCAGCACCGGCAGCAGAAGAAGTGGTGGATGATACAGAGCTTATCGCAGTTATTGCAGCAGCTATTGCAGCTGCAGAGGGAACAACCACTGACGGATTCGTTGTTCGTTCGATCCGCAAAGTGAATCGCAGAAAATGGTAAATAACATTAGGAGGATTATAAAATGAAAAGCTATACAATTACCGTAAACGGAACAGCATATGAAGTTACTGTAGAAGAAACCGGAAGCGTTTCCGCACCGGCAGCAGCACCAGTTGCAGCTCCAAAGGCAGCTCCGAAAGCAGCTCCAAAGGCAGCAGCACCGGCAGCAGGCGCAGGCACTGTTAAAGTTACAGCATCTGTACCGGGCAAAGTCCTTAAAGTTGTTGCATCTGCAGGCCAGGCGGTAAAAGCCGGCGACAATATCGTGATTCTGGAATCCATGAAAATGGAAATCCCTGTAGTAGCTCCGCAGGACGGAACCGTTGCAAGCATTGACGTTGCAGAAGGTGCCTCTGTAGAAAATGGAGATACTTTAGCAACAATGAACTAGGACGGGAGGTAGTCAAATGTCTTATGTAACAGAAACTTTGTCCAACCTGATTCATCAGACAGCGTTCTTTAATCTGACATGGGGCAACTACCTGATGATCGCGGTGGCATGTGTGTTCTTATATCTTGCCATCAGGCACGGATTTGAACCGCTTCTTCTGGTACCGATCGCATTCGGTATGCTGCTGGTTAATATCTATCCGGATATTATGGCATCACCGGAGGAAATGTCCAACGGAGTAGGTGGACTTCTGCACTATTTCTATATTCTGGATGAGTGGAGTATTCTCCCATCCCTGATTTTCATGGGTGTTGGTGCGATGACAGACTTTGGTCCTCTGATCGCAAACCCGATCAGTTTCCTGATGGGCGCTGCAGCACAGCTTGGTATTTATGTAGCATATTTCCTGGCTATTTTCCTTGGCTTCAACGGCAAGGCAGCAGCTGCGATTTCCATCATCGGCGGTGCTGACGGTCCGACTTCTATTTTCCTGGCTGGTAAACTCGGTCAGACAACCCTTATGGGACCGATCGCGGTTGCGGCATATTCCTATATGTCTCTGGTTCCGATCATCCAGCCGCCGATCATGAAACTCTGTACTACAGAGAAAGAGCGTAAGATTAAAATGGATCAGCTTCGTCCGGTTACCAAACTGGAAAAGATTCTGTTCCCGATCGTTATTACCATCGTTGTCTGCTTGATTCTGCCGACTACAGCTCCTCTTATCGGTATGCTGATGCTTGGTAATCTGTTCAGAGAGTCCGGTGTTGTAAAACAGCTGACAGAGACTGCTTCCAATGCCCTGATGTACATCGTTGTTATCCTTCTTGGTACTTCCGTTGGTGCATCTACAAGTGCAGAAGCATTCCTGAATGTTGATACACTGAAAATCGTTGTATTGGGTCTTGCAGCATTTGCATTTGGTACGTTTGGCGGATGTATGCTCGGTAAGCTTATGTGTAAGCTGACAAAGGGCAAGATCAATCCTCTGATCGGTTCTGCAGGTGTATCCGCAGTTCCTATGGCAGCGCGTGTATCCCAGAAAGTCGGCGCGGAGGCAGATCCGACCAACTTCCTTCTGATGCATGCCATGGGTCCGAACGTTGCCGGTGTTATCGGTACTGCCGTTGCAGCAGGAACTTTCATGGCTATTTTCGGAGTATGATCCGGTACACTGAATGGAAACAGGCTGCAGCCCTGAATTCGGTGAATCGAACTCCCTTGTTGTTAAAATAAATTAAGGAGAAAAAGATAATGGCAGAAATTGAAAAAAAACCTGTAAAAATCGTGGAAACCATTCTGCGTGATGCTCATCAGTCTCTGATCGCAACCCGTATGAGCACCGAGCAGATGCTTCCGATTATTGATAAACTGGATAAAGTAGGCTACCATGCAGTAGAATGCTGGGGCGGCGCTACTTTTGATGCTTCCCTTCGTTTCCTGAAAGAAGACCCATGGGAAAGACTTCGTAAATTACGTGACGGATTTAAGAATACCAAGCTTCAGATGCTGTTCCGTGGACAGAATATCCTTGGATATCGTCCATATGCAGATGATGTTGTGGAATATTTCGTACAGAAATCCGTAGCCAACGGAATCGATATCATCCGTATTTTTGACTGTCTGAACGACCTTCGAAACCTTCAGACAGCAGTAACAGCAGCAAATAAAGAAAAAGCTCACGCACAGGTAGCTCTTTCCTATACTCTGGGCGATGCCTATACACTGGAATACTGGACCACAATTGCAAAACAGATTGAAGAGATGGGTGCTGATTCCATCTGTATCAAGGATATGGCAGGTCTTCTTGTTCCGTATAAAGCAACCGAACTTGTTACCGCTCTGAAAGAAGCAGTTAAGATCCCGATCGATCTTCATACACATTATACCTCCGGTGTGGCTTCCATGACTTACCTGAAAGCTGTTGAAGCAGGCGTAGACATTATCGATACCGCAATGTCTCCATTTGCTCTTGGTACTTCCCAGCCGGCAACAGAAGTTATGGTTGAGACTTTCAAGGGTACACCATATGATACAGGGTTTGATCAGAATCTTCTTGCAGAGATCGCTGATTACTTCCGTCCGATGCGTGATGAAGCTCTGGAAACAGGCCTCCTGAATCCGAAGAATATGGGTGTAAACATCAAGACTCTTCTGTACCAGGTACCTGGAGGAATGCTTTCCAACCTTACCTCCCAGCTGAAAGAACAGCATGCAGAAGATAAGTTCTACGATGTTCTGGAAGAGGTTCCGCGTGTGCGTAAAGACCTTGGTGAGCCGCCTCTGGTTACTCCGTCTTCTCAGATCGTTGGTACTCAGGCTGTATTCAATGTCCTGATGGGCGAAAGATATAAGATGGTAACAAAAGAGACAAAAGACATCTTAAGCGGTAAATACGGTGCGACTGTAAAACCGTTTGATGCAGAAGTTCAGAAGAAATGTATCGGTGATACAGAGCCGATCACTTGCCGTCCTGCAGATCTTCTTGATAACGAGCTTGATAAGCTGGAAAGCGAAATGGCTCAGTACAAAGAGCAGGATGAGGACGTTCTGTCCTATGCACTGTTCCCGCAGGTTGCAACTGACTTCTTCAAATATCGTCAGGCACAGAAGACCAAAGTGGATGAGACAGTTGCAGATACCAAGAATGGAGCTTATCCGGTGTAATTGGTAAGAGTTGTAATCTCTAAAGTAAATAATCAAATGTTGCTGTAAACGAAAGTGATCAGTAATCATGAAAAACAAGTCTGATGGTTTTATCATCGGGCTTGTTTTTTGTTGGAAATTTGATATAATCATACTCTGGGGAGATAGAAGATTAGAACATACTTCTATTTCTGACTATTCTGTGAAATAATAATTAGTACAAAGGATTCATTATGAGTAAAGTAATTATTATCGGCGGCGGTGCGGCAGGTATGTTTGCCGGAATTCATGCGGCACAAAAGGGAAATGAAGTACATTTGTATGAAAAAAATGAAAAGCTGGGGAAAAAACTTTATATTACTGGCAAAGGCCGCTGCAATGTTACGAACGCCTGTGATACGGAAGAGCTTTTTCCGGCTGTGATGAGTAATGCGAAATTTCTTTACAGTGCTTTTTATACGTATGATAACCATGCGGTCATGGATTTTTTTGAAAAGGCGGGAGTTCCTCTGAAGATTGAAAGAGGAAAACGTGTATTTCCGGTATCAGATCATTCGTCTGATATCATACATGCTCTTGAAAAATCGTTGAAACAGGCAGGTGTCCGGATTCATCTGCGTTCAGAGGTGAAAAAAATTCTTCATGACGATGAGCATGTGTATGGGGTAGAGTTGGCTGGAGGCGCAAAAGTGCAGGCGGATGCCGTGATAGTTGCTACGGGAGGTCTTTCGTATCCATCTACCGGATCTACAGGAGATGGATATCTGTTTGCAGAAGATACCGGTCATCGTGTGACAGAACGAAAACCGTCTCTTGTTCCTTTGAAGACAAAGGAAGAATATATTCCGAAACTGCAGGGGCTTTCACTGAAAAATACAGAACTTACGATTAAAAACGGCAAAAAAGTACTGTACAGAGATTTTGGAGAAATGATGTTCACTCATTTTGGTGTGACAGGTCCTATGATTCTTTCGGCAAGTGCGCATATTGGAAAAATGCTGGAAAAGACAGAACTTTCCGCATATCTGGACCTTAAACCGGCGTTATCCCATGAGCAGCTGGATGCCAGGATTCTACGTGAGTTTGACGCGGCACCTAATAAACAGTTCAAAAATGTCATTGGTGTATTGTTTCCCTCCTCGCTTACGCCTGTAATTATGGAACTTGGGGGGATTTCGCCTGAGAAAGTGATTCACGAAATTTCCCGTGAAGAGCGGAGGGCATTCGGGGAACTTGTCAAAGCTTTTCCATTTACGATTATTGGGATGGGAGAATTTAAGGAAGCGATTATTACAAGAGGCGGAGTATCCGTGAAGCAGATCAATCCCGGGACAATGGAATCCAAAGTGCTGAAAAATCTCTATTTTATTGGAGAAGTTCTTGATCTTGATGCGGTCACGGGGGGCTATAATCTGCAGATTGCATGGTCTACTGCATATCTTGCAGCAAATGCTGCTGGTTTAAACAAATAGGAGTAGGAGGATTAGCGATGATTTATAATATTGCCATTGACGGACCTGCCGGGGCAGGAAAAAGTACGATTGCGAAAAGAGTAGCGAAGGAATTTTCTTTTATTTATGTAGATACAGGCGCGATGTATCGGGCGATGGCCTATTATCTTCTGCAGCAGAATGTGGACGGGAATGATTCACAGGAAATTGCATCCAAATGTGAGGGCGCAGATATTTCGATTGAATATAGAAATGGAGAGCAGATTGTACTTCTGAACGGAGAAAATGTCAATGCATATCTTCGTACAGAAGAGGTTGGAAATATGGCTTCTGTAAGTTCTGCGAACCCAAGTGTACGTGCGAGACTGCTGGACCTTCAGAGAAGTCTGGCAGCATCCCAGAGCGTTGTGATGGATGGGCGCGACATTGGTACAACGATTCTCCCGAATGCCGAAGTGAAGATCTATCTGACTGCAAGTTCTGCTACAAGAGCCAGAAGGCGTTACAAAGAACTGATTGAAAAAGGGGAAGAATGCAATATAGAGGATATTCAGAAAGATATCGAAGAACGCGATCAGCGTGATATGAACCGTGAGATTTCCCCTCTCCGTCAGGCAGAAGATGCGGTTCTGGTTGATTCTTCCGAAATGACGATTGATGAAGTAGTCAGCGCAATTGAGAATATTTTTCATGAGAAAACAGGAAAATAAAAGATGTTTTATACAATCTTGTCCTGATATTTCAGAAAACAAACGGATGAGATGAAAAAGTGATGTATCAGGAGGAAAACCAATGGAAGTAAAAACTGCAGAGACAGCAGGTTTCTGCTTCGGAGTAAAAAGAGCTGTTGATAAAGTCTATGAATTGATAGACTCGGGAGTAACCCCGATTTATACGCTTGGACCGATCATTCACAATGAAGAAGTTGTAACAGACCTTGAGAAGAAAGGCGTACAGGTGATTTCAGAAGAAGATCTGGATCATCTGGAAAAAGGAACCGTGATCATCCGTTCGCACGGAGTCGGAAAAGCTGTTTATGACAAACTTCTGGAGAGAAAATTGTCGTATGTGGATGTTACATGTCCGTTTGTTTTGAAAATTCACAGAATCGTGGAAAAAGAAAGCAGAGAGGGAAAGCACATCCTCATCATTGGCGATGCCTCTCATCCGGAGGTGCAGGGAATCTGCGGATGGGTGCAGGGGACTTATACTGTCATAAAAAGCAGTGAGGAAGCAGAAGCATATGAGCCGGATTCGGACAGGAAAATCTGTGTTGTGTCTCAAACGACATTTAATTACAACAAATTTAAAGATTTAGTTGAAATTCTCGGCAAAAAGAGGTACAATGATAATGTTTTAGATATATTCAATGTTTTAAACACTATTTGTAATGCTACCGAAGAACGGCAAAAAGAAGCGAGAACGATAGCCGGAGAGGTAGATACTATGTTGGTCGTTGGGGGCAGGCATAGTTCCAATACTCAAAAGCTGTTTGAAATATGCAAAAAGGAATGTGGAAATACTTACTATATACAAACACCTGTAGACTTGGATTCTGAAATGTTCCAATGCAGTAGTTATGTAGGTATTACAGCAGGGGCGTCCACCCCAAAGAAAATTATTGAGGAGGTTCAAGAACATGTCAGAATTAAGTTTTGAACAGATGCTGGAAGATTCCGTAAAAACTATCAG
>CAMBAL010000099.1 GCA_945864225.1 uncultured Blautia sp.
CATCCGGTTCCATCAGTGATCCGCGTAAAGGGTATCATTTTGAAATCGTATGTGCAGATGAAAGAAAGGCGCAGCAATTGCAGGATATTCTCCGCAGCTTTCAGATTGACGCAAAGATTGTGCAGCGTAAAAAATCATATGTGGTCTATGTGAAGGAAGGCGACCAGATTGTGGATATGCTGGCACTTATGGAGGCCAATGTTGCACTGATGAATCTGGAGAATATCCGGATTCTGAAAGAAATGCGCAATACAGTGAACCGGAAGGTGAACTGTGAAACTGCGAATATCAATAAGACGGTGAATGCAGCCGTGAAGCAGATGGAAGACATTGAACTGGTTGAGAAGATGATCGGATTTCAGAATCTCAATGATGGTCTTGCCGAAATCGCGGAATTGAGGCTGCAGTATCCGGAGGCTACATTAAAAGAATTAGGTATGATGTTGAATCCGCAGGTTGGGAAATCGGGGGTCAATCACCGACTTCGAAAATTGAGTAAAATCGCAGAGGAATTGCGGGGAAACAACAAGGAGGAATTATTATGATTAAAAAACCAATCACTATTAATCTTTCTACTGGACTTGAAGCACGCCCGGTAGCACAGCTTGTACAGGTGGCAAGCCAGTTTAACAGTGAGATTTATGTTGAGATTGGAAGTAAACGTGTGAATGCAAAGAGCATTATGGGAATGATGACTCTTGGTCTGGATTCCGGTGAAGAAATTACACTTTCTGCCAACGGAGAAGATGAAGAGGCAGCAATGACCAGTATTGAGAAGTATTTAAGTAATCAATAATTGAATATCAGGGGAAGCAGAGAGATTTATAATCATAATTTGGCTGAATCAAAATTGCCGGGAAGGAAGACCACTTTCCGGCAATTTTTTATATTACAGAAAAGTGCTCCGCATTTTCCTGTAATATAAAAAAACCTCCGGGCGGGATCGCACTGCGGCGGAGAGGAAATATATTGCTAAAGCAATCCGCCGCAGGCGGAGAATCCTGCAAAGCAGGATTCTTTCTTGTACCATTATATCGTATATGTTCATAGGAAAGCACTCTGCTATCGGGAAAGCAGACCAGCGAAACATATGGTTATTTAATGTGGCTTATACTGGTATGCAGGTTCGTAAATATGCAGGGGTAGATGACGATAATCCATGCAACCGTGACAAAGTAACGGATAAAAGAAGCGGCTAAAGAAGTGCCGATGACTGCTTTGGATCCTTCAAGAAGTACAGCTGCTACGGCAAGTCCTGCAGTGATACGGATCAGCTTTGCTCTGAATTTTTCTGGCGGAGAGAAACGGATATAACGCTTTTCTATGTAGAAACCTGCGGAAAATGCCAGGCCGGCGCCGGAAGCCTTGAGACAGTCGGCGGTATAATCGGTGGATATGATGCCGTTGCGGTTAAGAAGAATCGAATATACGCAGAGCAAAATGCAGATTCCTGCCATGATCAGTGAAAGGACTCCCTGGTGTCCTGCAGCGAAATCCCTTTTATATAAGAAGTAATTGGCCAGGAAGACACAGAGAATGGTTATGGTGAAAGAAACCAGAACATCTTTGGGTGTGTGGCATCCCAGGTACATACGGGAAAACATGACCAGAAGAATGACGGCAGCACAGAGCAGCTTTTTCCACGTTTCTTTAAAACGGAGGAAGAGTGTTCCGAACAGGGCGGTGATGCTTTGGGTATGGCCGCTTGGAAAAGAATAACCGGTTGCGCCCGGAAGAGCGGATGCTACAGGCTGAAAGTTCGGATCCAGTATCCACGGGCGTGGGATACGAAATGTGATTTTCAGTCCCTGCACCAGAAGTCCGGAAGAAAAATAGGTAAATCCGAGAGAATAAGCCTGTTTTTTGTCGGAACACCAGTAGAACCAGCAAATGACAGCAACAGTAAAAAGCTCCTGCGCCATGTAAGTTACTGCCTGAAAAAACAAATCCAGTGCCGGAGTACGGTATCCGGAAAGAAAATGTAAAAACTCCATGAAATAATCCCTTCCTTTGAAAAGTAATGATTGTATGGACATTATAAGTTGACCGGAAGAGAAAAACAAGGTATAATAATCGATAGATTAAATAACTGAAAACACAGGTTATGTTTCGCGGATAAGGAAGCGAACAGGAACAACCGCAACAGAAATTAAGCAAAAAACAGAAGCGAGGATGTTATAATGTCAAAATTTTTGAAATTAATCGTACATTTTATTGTGATATGTACAATACTTTGTGTTGTTGCCCTTGCAGTTCCGCCATTTCTTGGTGTGACAACGGAAATCATGGATGATTCGGGAAAGGACACGAATCTTACTTACGGATCTGTTACATATGCAATTCCGGTTAAGACAGATGAGATACCGGTCGGTACTCCGATTCTGGTTCAGGGTGACACAGGCGTATACCGTTATAATATCGTAAGCCTTGATCTGGAGAACCATACAGGTACAGTGATTGATCCGAATGCTGATTCAACAGAGACCGTTAATGTTGCTGTGAAGAATTATGTGCCAAAAGTAGCGATCACGATTCCTTTCCTGGGATATCTTCTGATTGCTACAGAAAGCATTGAAGGTCTGATTATTCTGGGCCTTGCAGTATTGTTTCTTATTATTCTTTATGTCATTGCCGAACTGTGGAAGAAAGATTCCGAAGAAGACTATGATGATGACGACGATGAGGAAACCTATGTCAAATCTGCAAAAGAGCTGAAGCGTGAAGAAAAGGAAAGAGAACGCAGGCTGCGTGAAGAAGACCGGGAGATGCTCCGCAGCGAAAAATCACGCAAAAAAGAAGAAAAGAAAAAACGCAGAATCATTAAGACAGGTGGTTTTGTCGATGAAGTTTATGAAGATGAGCTGGATGACGAAGAGGAAGAACAGCCGAGAAAACGTGCCAATGTTCAGACTGCCACCAGTGAAGCTCATGAACTTCTGAAGAAAGAAATCGCTGCAGCTACCGCTGATGAAATAGAAGTACCGATAGCGAAGCAGGCTCGTAAAGCCGCTCCGGCAGGGAACAGACAACGAAAGAGCGCAAGACCCAAAAACCAGCCTGTAAGAGAAAAAGAAGAGCCGGTTGAAATCAAAAAGATGGCTATTCCGATTCGCTCTGCAGCACAGCTTGCAGATATGGCGAAGAAGCAGGGCGATGCACCGGATATCGTAAGAGATGAGATCACGAAAGTTACTTTGTTTGATTATTCCGATATTATCGGTGCAGATGAGGATTATGAAGAAGAATAAGTAATCTGGAGAGAAATGTGAGGGCCATTGTATAGTGGTCCTCATTTTGCTTCTGCTGCATCTGAGAAATGATTTAATACAGCAGATACATCGAAGAAATGATCTGATATACTTTATATATTGTATAAAAAAAAGAACAATAAAAAAAGAAAAGAAATTGAAAAAAACTCTTGCATTATGAGAAACAATCGTGTATACTCACTAGTGCTGTGACATGATAGCTATGAAGCGTGAGGTTGCTGCCGATGAGAGGCGGGTTTTCCGTGGAGCGAATGTCAAGTTAGGAAACTGACGACAAGTCACTGTACAAGTTCAGAAAACCATTTTGGGATGGGCACGCGAAGAAATGTTTTAGGACACGCGTGGAGATGTGTACAGTCGCCGCTTGTCGTACCGATAACCGAGTACGAATAGGAGGAGACTTTTTTTATGGCAAATCAGGTAATGAGAATCACATTAAAAGCTTATGATCATCAGTTAGTAGATGCATCTGCTGCAAAAATCATCGACACTGTAAAGAAAAACGGTGCAACTGTCAGCGGACCGGTTCCGCTTCCTACCAAGAAGGAAGTAGTGACCATCCTTCGTGCAGTGCATAAATATAAAGACAGCCGTGAACAGTTCGAGCAGCGCACACATAAGCGTCTGATTGATATCCTGACACCAACCCAGAAGACAGTTGATGCACTGTCCAGACTGGAAATGCCGGCTGGTGTTCATATCGATATCAAAATGAAAACCAAATAAGTTCTGAGCAGGAAATCGTTCGGAATATTGGTGATCCAATTGCTAGAAGATACCGAAAGGTATTTCTAAATGTATATGATTGCCGTAATGGTAATCCGCTATAAGGAGGAAGAAAGAATGAAGAAAGCTATCTTAGCTACAAAAGTCGGAATGACTCAGATCTTCAATGATGAAGGAATGCTGATTCCGGTAACCGTTTTACAGGCAGGTCCATGTGTCGTAACTCAGATTAAAACTGAAGAAAACGACGGATATGCAGCAGTTCAGGTTGGCTACGGCGACATCAGAGAAAAACTGGTGAACAAACCGGAAAAAGGCCACTTTGACAAAGCAGGCGTTGCTGTAAAGAGATTCGTAAAAGAATTCAAATTTGACAACGCAGGCGAATATGAAGTAGGACAGGAAATCAAGGCTGATATCTTTGCTGCAGGCGATCACATCGATGCAACTGCAGTATCCAAAGGTAAAGGCTTCCAGGGCGCAATCAAGAGACACGGACAGTCCAGAGGACCTATGGCTCATGGTTCCAAATATCATCGTCATGCAGGTTCCAACGGTGCTTGTTCTGATCCGAGCAAGGTATTCAAGGGCAAACATATGCCAGGTCATATGGGAAATGTTCAGGTGACTGTTCAGAATCTTGAAATCGTACGTGTAGATACAGAAAACAACTTACTGTTAGTTAAAGGTGCTGTTCCAGGACCTAAGAAATCTCTGGTAACAATCAAAGAAACAGTAAAGTCCTTATAATGAGAAAGGAGGAGCACTCAAATGGCAAACGTAACTGTTTATAATATGGAAGGCAATGAAGTTGGCACAATGGAGCTGAACGATGCAGTCTTCGGTGTAGAAGTTAATGAGCATCTTGTTCATCTTGCAGTTGTTCGTCAGCTTGCAAATAAACGCCAGGGTACTCAGAAGGCAAAAACCCGTTCTGAAGTAAGCGGCGGCGGAAGAAAACCGTGGAGACAGAAAGGAACAGGTCATGCTAGACAGGGTTCCATCCGCGCAGCACAGTGGACAGGCGGCGGAATTATCTTCGCTCCGACTCCAAGAGATTATGATGTAAAAATGAACAAAAAAGAAAGAAGAGCAGCTCTGAAATCCGCTCTGACTTCCAAAGTTCAGGACAATAAATTTGTAGTAGTTGACAATCTGACACTTGCAGAAGTAAAGACAAAAGAAATGCAGAAGGTTCTTACCAACCTGAAAGCTGACAAAGCTCTTGTAATTCTTGCAGGAGAAGATAAAAATGTTGTTCTTTCCGCAAGAAACATCGCAGATGTACAGACTGAAACCGCTGGAAACATCAATGTATTCGATGTTATGAGACATAACACCGTAATCGCAACCAAAGATGCAGTGGCAACGATCGAGGAGGTGCTCGCATAATGGCTGATATCAAATATTATGATGTGATTCAGAAACCTGTAATCACAGAAAAATCCATGAATGCAATGGCTGAAAAGAAATACACTTTCTTAGTTCATCCGGAAGCAAATAAATCCCAGATCAAAGAAGCTGTGGAAAAAATGTTCGAAGGAACAAAAGTAAAAAGCGTGAATACCATGAATCTTGATGGTAAGAAAAAACGCCGTGGTATGGTAGTTGGAAAAACTGCTAAAACCAAAAAAGCTATCGTAGCTCTGACAGAAGACAGCAAGGATATCGAGATTTTTGAAGGCCTTTAATTAACGGTAGCGAGTGATGTCGAACGGCATCGCGGATATGTGCACGAAAGCACGATAAGAAATTCGAAAGGAGAACAATCATGGGAATCAAAACCTATAACCCATATACACCTTCCAGAAGACACATGACTGGTTCTGATTTTTCCGAAATCACCACCAGCACACCTGAGAAATCTCTTGTAGTGTCCCTGAAGAAAAACGCTGGACGTAACAACCAGGGTAAAATCACTGTAAGACACCGCGGAGGCGGAAGCAGAAGAAAATACAGAATCATCGACTTCAAGAGAAGAAAAGATGGTATCGCTGCAACTGTAAAAACAATCGAATACGATCCGAACAGAACAGCAAACATCGCTCTGATCTGCTATGCAGATGGCGAGAAAGCATATATTCTTGCACCGGAAGGCTTAAAAGTAGGCCAGAAAGTTATGAACGGACCGGAAGCAGAAGTTCGTGTTGGTAACTGCTTACCATTAGAGCTTATCCCGGTTGGTACTATGGTACACAATATTGAGCTTCATCCAGGAAAAGGCGGCCAGATGGTTCGTTCTGCTGGTAACGGTGCTCAGTTAATGGCTAAAGAAGGCAAATATGCAACCTTAAGATTACCGTCTGGTGAAATGAGAATGGTTCCGATCATCTGCCGTGCATCTGTTGGTGTAGTAGGCAACGGAGACCACAACCTGATCAATGTCGGTAAAGCTGGACGTACTCGTCACATGGGAATCAGACCTACTGTTCGTGGTTCTGTAATGAACCCGAATGACCATCCACACGGTGGTGGTGAAGGAAAGACCGGTATCGGCCGTCCGGGTCCATGTACACCATGGGGCAAACCTGCTCTTGGTCTGAAGACCAGAAAGAAAAACAAACAGTCCAACAAGCTCATCGTAAGAAGACGCGATGGAAAAGCTTTATCGAAATAATAAGGAGGTTAAAGCATGTCTCGTTCACTGAAAAAAGGACCTTTTGCAGATGCAAGCTTACTGAAAAAAGTTGATGCTTTAAACGCTGCAAACGATAAATCTGTCATCAAAACCTGGTCCCGCCGTTCTACAATTTTCCCGTCTTTCGTTGGACACACAATCGCTGTTCATGACGGAAGAAAACATGTGCCGGTATATATCACAGAAGATA
>CAMBAL010000100.1 GCA_945864225.1 uncultured Blautia sp.
GAGATCTAGTACGGTCTCGTGGGCTCGGAGATGTGTATAAGAGACAGTCCATAATGTAAATGAATTTCCCGAGGTAAAATCCGATTTTTCTAAGCCTGTCTTCCCACCCGTCTTTTTTATAAACGAAGAGTTCTGCCATCATTCTCCCAAAGCATCCGGAAGGTCTGTCAATCTCCATCGTTCCGCTTTTTTCGCAGCGGGAAAGATTTTTCAGTTCCCGCTGTATCGCCCTGCACTGTCTCGGATATTTGCGTACTATCTTCTTCATCTTGTGCCGAAGCGCACAGGTTCCCGCAAAACCACTCACTTTTTTTTCATCCTGCCAGTCATCCTTCAGATGATAATATGCCAGGATCATATTCATATCCGCAGCATATTCCGTAATCTCATTCTGAAGCATGAGCTGTTTCTTTACCGGGTGAACCTTACACAGATGCATACTCCCTCTGGTTTTACATTCATACAGTGAAGTCAGCAGTATAACCAAAAATGTCATATCATAGGTCAGTGTAAGCTGCCCGAGTGTCCCGTGTCTTTCTTTCAAAGAACGGCATAGACCACAATAGTACGCTTTATATTTTCGAAAATCTTTCACCTTAAGTTCCGGCTCATAGGCCGTTACATATCCAAACATATCCGCCTTCTCCCCGTCATTTTTCTCCCCTTGACGCTTCGCTACTCTTTACGATATGTGTTACACTCCCAGAATATTCTCCAGAAGTTCCGCTGCATCCTGAATACATCCGTCACAGCTTCTTAAGACCTTCTTCGTCTGGATCCCCTTCAGTTCTCCACAGATCGAAGCACCGTTCTTTTCCTCAAAACCGGATACGATCTTCTTGGAAGTCTGATACGTATCCACCTTACTCTTCACCTGAGAATTGCCTTTGCTGTTCATAAGTCCCACGATTGCAACCGCACCGGAGATCGCACCGCAGGTTCCGTGCATTCCGCCCATTCCGGCTCCGAATCCTTCCATAACTTTGAACAACTGGTCCTCATCCATATCCACCTGATCACTGAATGCACACGCTACTGCCTGTGCACAATTATAACCCTTTGCGTGCAATTCCAATGCCTTTTCAGCGTATTTTCCCATAGCATCTGTCTCCTTTTTCTATTTTTGTATTCCTCTCATGGTCAATTGAATTCTCTTTTTCTGCAGATCTACACTCATGACTTTGACATCCACAATATCACCGACACTGACTGCTTCCAGCGGATGCTTGATAAATTTGTCTGTGATCTGTGAAATGTGTACCAGACCGTCCTGATGAACTCCGATATCAACAAACACCCCAAAATCAATGACATTTCTGACCGTTCCTTTCAGGATCATTCCTTCCTTCAGGTCTTTCATCTCCAGTACGTCTGTTCTGAGAATCGGTTTCGGCATCTCGTCACGCGGGTCACGGGCCGGTTTTTCCAGTTCTTTTACAATGTCTCTTAAAGTAATCTCACCGATTCCAAGCTCTTCTGCCAGTTTCTTGTAATCCCGGATCGTGAGAGAAAGGCCGGTCAGCTTTCCTGCCACAATATCTTCCGGTTTAAATCCCTGTTTTTCCAGAAGTTTTGTCGCTGCTTCATAGGACTCCGGATGTACACTGGTTCCGTCCAGCGGATTCTTGCCTCCCTGGATTCTCATGAAACCTGCACACTGCTCGAACGCCTTCGGTCCCAGTTTCGGAACTTTCAGGAGCTGCCTGCGATCCTCAAATTTTCCGTTTTCTTCGCGGTATGCCACGATATTTTTCGCAAGAGTACCGGAAATGCCGGAAATATAAGCAAGCAGCGGCGCCGATGCGGTATTCAAATCCACGCCGACCTTATTTACGCAGTCCTCCACAACTCCGGAAAGTGCCTCGCTTAATTTCTTCTGATTCATATCGTGCTGATACTGTCCCACACCGATGGATTTCGGATCGATCTTCACGAGTTCGGCAAGCGGATCCTGAAGTCTTCTCGCAATCGAAGTGGCACTTCTTTGTCCCACATCGAATTTCGGGAACTCCTCGGTTGCCAGTTTACTTGCAGAATAAACGGATGCACCTGCTTCATTTACGATCACATACTGTACCTTCTGCGGAATTTCTTTCAGCAGCTCTACGATAAACTGCTCTGATTCCCGGGAAGCGGTTCCGTTGCCCAGTGATATCAGGCTCACATTATACTTCGGAATGATCTTTTTAAGCAGATCTTTCGCTGCCTGAATCTTCTGCGGTGTGGTCGGCGCTGTCGGATAAATAACCGTCGTACCGATTACTTTTCCGGTCGGGTCGACGACGGCCAACTTACATCCGGTACGGAACGCGGGATCCCATCCCAGAACGACCTGTCCGACGATCGGGGGCTGCATCAGAAGCTGTTCCAGATTCTTGCCAAATACGAGAATCGCACCATCTTCCGCTTTCTCCGTAAGGTCATTGCGGATCTCACGCTCAATCGCCGGCGCGATCAGTCTCTTATAACTGTCTTCCACAACTGCTTTTAATACAGGTGTGGTGTATTGGTTGTCTTTGTGAATAACCTTTTTCTCAAGATAGCGGATGATATCCTCCTCCGGCGCTTCGATCTTCACAGTCAGGAATTTTTCTTTTTCACCACGGTTTAATGCCAGCACGCGGTGCCCTGCAAGCTTTGCAACCGGCTCTGCGAAATCGTAGTACATTTCATATACAGATTCTGCCTTTTCATCCTTTGCCGCAGAGGTCAGCATTCCCTTTTTCACCGTCAGATTCCGGATATGCGTCCTGTAATCCGCCTCATCGGAAATCGATTCTGCCAGAATATCTTTCGCGCCTTCAATTGCTTCCGCTGCACTTGCCACTCCTTTTTCCTCTGAGATATAATCTGCTGCTGTTTCTTCCAGAGGAACTTTCGCGTTCTGCAAGGAAATATATACCGCCAGCGGCTCCAGTCCTTTTTCTTTCGCGATGGTTGCACGGGTTCGTCTCTTCGGGCGGTACGGGCGATACAGATCATCCACCAGCACCTGTGTCTCTGCCGCCAGAATCTGCGCTTTCAGTTCCGGTGTCAGCTTACCCTGCTCTTCAATACTGGAAAGTACCTGTTCTTTCTTCTCCTCCAGATTTCTGAGATACATCAGTCTTTCATGTAATTTACGAAGCTGCTCATCATCCAGCGTACCATGCGCTTCCTTACGGTAACGTGCAATAAACGGGATCGTATTTCCCTCATCTATCAGCTTGACCGCGGCATCCACCTGCCACCGTTTCACACCAAGTTCGTCAGTAATCTTTTGATTAATGTCCATGTAATAAAATCCTCACTTTCTTTATGCCAAAGCACAGAAACACTACTGCTTATCATATCATGATGATTTCAATTTTTCAACGAATCATCTAAAAATAGCGCCGGGGCCTCTGTCCACGACGCTATTTATCACATATGCACAAAATATTTTTTCTCCTTCAGTATCAGCAGTTATTTCAAAATCACTTCTTTAATCATACCATTTTTGAGCTGATATCCGACATTCTTAATACAGGTTTGCCCCATAAATGCCGCCTTTTTCCTCCCAACAAGTGCAAAAGTCGTCTTCGGACACAACAGAATCAAAAGCTGACCGTCCGCCCTTTTCTCCGCCGAATAACTGAGAATGATGCAATAATAAAAATCAAATCATCCAAATCGGAACGATATAATTATCTTTATCAACCGCCCCAAGCGCAGGCTTCATACAGATAACTGCTCCTTTTGACCTAGGTGTGGATGCTTTATCTAATAAACCAGATACTTTCGTCAGTTTTGTTCCGGGATTTGATGTTTTTTTAATTTCAATTGGGTTCAAGACCCCATCATGTTCTAATATCACATCAATTTCTTTGGCATCCTTGTCCCGATAATAATACATAAACGGCTGTTTACCACTATTTAAATACGTCTTCATTATTTCTGACACTACATAATTTTCCAAAATCGCACCATTCATAGTTCCACTTTCCAACGTCTCTGCACTGCTCCAACGAGTCAAATAACAGACTAACCCCGTATCATAGAAATACAACTTTGGCGTTTTTACAAGTCGTTTCAGCAAATTGTCAGAGTATGGGTGAAGATAAAAAATGATTCCCAAAGTGCTGTATTTATTTTCACGCATTTTAGAGTCCACTCTGTTTTCTTGCTATTTCTGAATGATTATGGTATACTCTAACATACGGAGACGATCATTTTTGATCACGAAATAAATAATAAGAGGTAATGAAATGAGCGATATTGAAAAGGAACCACTATCGAAGCAACAACTGAAATCCAAAGAAACAAAAGGCAGAATTTTCCGTGCCGCAAAAACAATACTTCAAAAACAGGGCTATGAACAGTTGTCTATTAAAAATATCTGTGAAGAGGCAGGAGTTTCTAACGGAAGTTTCTACCATCATTTTAAGACGAAAGACGATTTGCTTTCATATTATATAGAAGAGCAGCCAAGCATCAATCCGGATCTTCTGGAGCCGCCTGAAGATGCAGAAGAGGCAAAAATTGCCATTATTCATGTATATCTAAATTATGCCGAATACTGCCGCGAACTCGGTGTGGAATTCATGGCCAATTATTATACCCCGAAGAATCAGGCATTGAATCCCAGTATACGCACGGAACGCCCTTATCCGATTATTACGGTGGAGCACTATCTCCAAAAAGCAATCGATGCCGGTATTGTAACGCCCACCATCCCCCTTGAGGATATTTGTACCGATATCCGTATGCTGGTCATCGGAAATGTATTTGAATGGTGTCTCCATAACGGAGATACAGATTTTGAAGGAAATATCCGGCGTTCACTGGGGCATTATCTGGATGGGATATTTTAGAAAAACGTTTTTATAAAAGACGTTATTGGGGGGCGTGCCCCATTCGGGTCACACCTCCTCCTTTCTAAGACTTTCGATTTTCCTACAGTCTCCTTCTTTATTCTTCTGCCCACACCAGCGCGCATTTCACAGCTTTTTTCCATCCCTTCACCAGTTTTTCTCTGGTTTCACCCGGCATTTCAGAAGCAAATGTTCTGGAAAGTGCCCAGTTTTCACGGATATCGTCCGTATTTTCCCAATATCCGACAGCAATTCCTGCCAGATACGCAGCGCCCAGAGCGGTTGTCTCGACGCATTCCGGCCTCAGTACATCCACGTCCAGAATATCGGACTGGAACTGCATCAGGAAATTATTCATGGAAGCGCCGCCATCCACTTTCAGGCTTGTGATCTTCACGCCGGATTCCTGTTCCATCACATCAAGAATGTCTTTTGTCTGATAAGCCATAGATTCAAGCATTGCCCGAATAAAATGTTCCTTACTGCATCCCCTTGTAACTCCGACAATGGTTCCTCTGGCATACTGATTCCAATATGGTGCTCCGATACCAGTAAACGCCGGTACAATATAGACTCCATTCGTGTCTTTTACTGACATGGCGTATTCTTCCGACTGCGCGGCATTCTTAATCATCCTCATCTCATCACGGAGCCACTGGATTCCCGCGCCGGCCACGAACACACTGCCTTCCAGCGCATACTGGACTTTTCCTTCCACACTGGCTGCTATCGTTGTAAGAAGACCGTTCCGGGAGGCTGCCGCCTTTTCCCCCGTATTCATCAGGAGGAAGCATCCGGTCCCGTATGTATTCTTCACATCTCCCGCCGTGAAACAGCATTGTCCGAAAAGTGCAGCCTGCTGATCACCTGCTGCCCCTGCGATCGGGATACTGTCTCCCAATACGCTTCCTTCTGTATATCCGTAGATATGGCTGGACGGTTTCACATCCGGGAGCATGGATTTCGGAATCCGGAAATATTCCAGTATTTTTTCATCCCAGCAAAGATCATGAATATTGAACATCATCGTCCTGGAAGCGTTGGTATAATCAGTAACATGTACAGTTCCTTTCGTCAGGTTCCAGATCAGCCAGGTATCGATCGTACCGAACAGCAGATCTCCCGCCTCTGCTTCTTCCCTTGCTCCTTCGACGTTATCCAGGATCCACGCCACCTTCGAAGCACTGAAATACGCATCCGGTATTAAGCCTGTTGTCTCATGAACATAATCAGAGAGCCCGTCTTCCACCAGTCTTTCGATCCGGTCTGCCGTCCTTCTGCACTGCCACACGATCGCGTGATATACCGGTTTTCCGGTATGCCTGTTCCATACGACCGTTGTTTCTCTCTGATTCGTGATTCCGATCGAAGCAATCTCAGTCCCCGATGCACCGATCTTGCTGATCGCTTCCGCTGCAACGGAGAGTTGCGATGCCCAGATCTCCATCGCATCATGTTCTACCCAACCGGGCTGAGGATAGATCTGCTTAAATTCTTTTTGTGCCATACTGCAGATATTGCCCTGCTTGTCAAATAAGATACAGCGCGAACTTGTGGTGCCCTGATCCAGTGCCATTACGTATTTTTTCATTACCATTCCTCCACTTATTTTTATATGGCAAAAAACCTTTCAGGCAAGCGTTCCTGAAAGGCTCTTTTAATTTTAGAAGGGAATTTTGCAATTATTGGTATTGGCTACCTCTTTGTGTCT
>CAMBAL010000101.1 GCA_945864225.1 uncultured Blautia sp.
CGGCGGGTTTCCGGTGCGGAAAAGAAGTTACCATGAACATTGGTAAGAACATTGATCAGCAGATCCTGAATGGAAAGCGGGAAGCGGTCCACCTGGGAAAGAACGAGTGTGCCATGGTTGGTTTCAGCAAGAAGCCGGAGCAGGGAGGCTTCGGTCAGATCATTTCCCGGAGAGTGAAGAACGGAAAACGGATAATGGTGGCGGCGCGAAAAATTGTGAATTGCACGTGCGAGTGTCCGGCGCTGTGTACCGCTTTCCCCCTGGATCAGAATCGGAAAATCAAAAAGTGCAAGATGTCTGGTCTGCGTCATCAGATTCTGGACGGAATCTGCGTGGGAAAGGGAAAGAGAAAATGTACGGGAGGAAGCAAAAAAAGTGCTTTCTTCCGTTTTTTCTTCTTTGGCTGCCGGTGCCTCTGTGGATCTGCCCCCGGGAAGAAACGCAAGGAAAACAGGCTCTGTATCCGGAAACACCATAGAAAGAACGCTTAACGTAATCTGTGTCTTCTGATCCGAAAGGAGAATGGTCCAGTCGCCGTTGCGGTCGAAAGCAGTATTTGCGTAGGCAGGCGGAAGACATTCCGAAAAAGGCTGCCCTTCAAAATTGGAGGAGGGAAGAGAGAAGGCATGTGCAAATTTAGCGTTCATAAACTGAATGCGGCCATCCGCGCCAAACAGACAGACGCCAACGGGAAGAGAGAACAGGATCACCTGCATGAGCTGTTCGGTCTGCACATAATTGGTATAGTAGGTTTCTGAGGTCTTGACGGTGTGAAGAATCTGATTGACGTAATTGCGCGATACACGGTTTACGGTCTGCAGAGGAATGTTGAAATATTCGCAGAGCTGTAAAATAGTGGAAATATCGATGATACGGTTGCCGATATCCAGTACATTCGGAATGCGGGAAGGAACGAGCTGCGGCTCGCCGGCGGTAATGGCAAACTGAATGTCAGACTCGGTATCCTTGCATCCGGGATAAAACGGAACAAAGTCATATTGTGTGATGCCGCATTCCTCAAGCTGGGAAATGATAGCAAGCGTGGAATATTTATCGTCGTTTACCAGATAGACACGTTCGTGCGGCGGAATCTGAATGATTTTATCCAGAAACATATGGTTGAAAACGCGGTCGCATGGGAGCTGCAAAATGGAGGAGTCGATGGTAAGCGGAAAGGTTTCCATGGCGCGGGCGGTTGGAAAAAGAACGCACTGGTATCCCCGGAAGAGAGAGGGGTCTGTGGCCTGTTCTCTTAAAAGGGTATTGAAGGTGAGATATTCACCGAGCACAGAGTGAAGATAAGACTGAAATTCGGAAAGCATTCGTTTCCGGGAAGAAATGATCAATACGTTGCCAAGCTTTTGTGTTCTGTTCATAAAGGATCCTCTTTTCCTGCTAAAAAGTGGTAATGGGTTAAAAATTAGGATAATTATACCATTTTTGACGAAAATAAACAACCTAAATGCAAAAATGCAAAAAAGAAAAGAAAAAAACAGGAAGAATGCTTTGACATAGTGACGCATTACATCTATAATACAGATTAAGCAAAGGGGCTGTAAAATAAAGGTAAGGCATCTTTGTTCTTTTTTATATTATGGTTCTGTTATCTGTGAAAAGAAAGAACAAAGAAAACAGCAACACTTGCAGAAAAGGAGGAGACAACAATGAAAAAAAGACATGTAATGCGTGCTCTGGTTGCAGCAGCAACGGCACTGGCACTGACAGCATGTGGATCGACTGGTTCTTCTGACACAAGTAAGAGCACATCGACAGCAGCTACATCAACAGCATCCGCTGCATCGACCTCATCCGGTTCGGAAGCAGATACGGAGAATACCATCACGATTCCGGCAGGCGAGTCGGTATCCCAGGATTCTGATGTTACGGCAATGGTAGCTGTGGATTTTACCACCATGGATCCGATGGATACTTCCGATACACTTTCCGGTGGTGTACAGCGAATGATGATGGATGGCCTGTTTGGATTTGATGAGAATATGCAGATCATTCCGATGCTGGCAACCAGCTACGAAGCAAACGATGAAGCAACCGAGTATACGATTCATCTTCGTGAGGGCGTAAGCTTTACCGATGGAACTCCGTGGAATGCAGATGCCCTGATTGCAAACGTAAACAAATGGGCAGACAAGAGCCTTGGACTGAAACGTACTACATTCCTCTGCAATGTTCTGGATCATGCAGAGAAGGTAGATGACTATACCGTTACAATTTATTTATCACAGTCATTCGGTGCTTTCATCAGCAACCTGGCACATCCGGCTACGCTGATCATGAGCCCGAAACAGATTGAAGCAGGAGAAGATGCCTGTGCACAGGCACCGGTAGGAACCGGCCAGTACAAATTTGTTGAGTGGGTTGCCGGTGACCATATGAAGGTAGAGCTGAACAAAGACTGGTGGGGATATGACGCAGACGTCTGCGGCGGAACTGCTCTGGCAGATGCAGATGCAGGATTTAAGAGCATCACATTCAAACCGGTTGCAGAAAGTGCTACCCGTGTATCTGCAGTTCAGGCAGGTGACGCACAGATTATGTGGTCTGTACCGACCGAAAGCGTTGACACCTTAAAAGGTGACAGCAACGTATCCGTTGGAATGGGCGACAGCATCACCGTATGGTACTTCTTCATGAATACACAGAAAGCACCGTTCAACGATGTTAAGGTTCGTGAGGCAATGGCTTATGCAATCAACAAAGAGGCATATATCCAGGTAGTTATGAACGGTTACGGTTCTGTGGCAACTTCTATGGTAGGAGAAGCAGTACAGCACTACAAAGGAAATGATCCGTATTCCTACGATCCGGAAAAAGCAAAAGAGCTGTTAAAGGAAGCAGGATATCCAGATGGATTTACCACAACACTGATGTACAGCAACACGACAGCAAACCAGAAAAAAGCAGAGTTCTACAAACAGCAGCTTGCAGAGGTTGGCATTGATCTGGAACTGAACGGAATGGAAAGTGCCGTTCTAAATGAAAAGGTTCAGGGAGCTGACTGTGCAGGAGCCGATGCCGAGGTTGACTGCTACTTAAGCGGATGGTCTACATCCACCGGTGATGCCGACTGGGGACTTCGTCCGATGCTGGCAACCGAGTCTGAGCCGCCGATGAGCTACAACATCAGCTACTATGAGAATGAAAAAGTAGATCAGCTTCTCAAAGATGGTCTTGCAACTGCAGATGAAGACAAACGTGGTGAGATTTATGCAGAAGTACAGGATATTGTATGGCAGGATCTTCCGCTGCTCTGCATCGCAAACGATAAAAACATCTGGGCAACCAGCAATAACATTACCGGAGTATATCTGTTAGGTGATGGAAGCATCGGCATGAGAAATGCCAGAATGGCAGCCGAATAACGGCAGACTGAAACAAGGATATGAAAAAGACCCCGGCGTCCTTCCGTCAAAAGAGGGCGCCGGTTTCTTACAAACAGGAAAGCAGGCAGTGATCCGTGGGATTGTACCTGTAGGATAAGCATGAAAGTAGGAGATACAATATGCCAAAATATATACTGAAGCGTATTGTGGGTACGATCCCCACACTGATTATTGTTATTACATTTGTATTTTTCTTTGTCCGCCTGATTCCGGGAGATCCGGCGAGACTCGTTGCAGGAGAGCAGGCAACACAGGATGATGTAGAGGCAGTAAGAGAAGAGCTTGGCCTCAATAAATCCATTCCGACACAGTATGTTACCTACGTGACGGGACTTTTGAAAGGAGATCTTGGAACCTCCCTTCGGACAAAGCAGCCGGTTACAAAGGAAGTTGCGGGAAGATTCGGAAATACCGTTCGTCTGGCATTTGTCACATTGCTGTGGAGCTCGGTTGTGGGTGTACTTTTTGGCGTATGGTCCGGAACACACCGGGGAAAATGGCAGGATTATACCGGAATGACGATTGCGGTCTCGGGTATTTCCCTCCCCTCGTTCTGGATCGGCTTTCTGATGATTATGCTGTTTGCGGTAAAACTCCGAATTCTGCCGACAACAAGCGGAACGAGCCTGAAAAGTCTGATTATGCCGTCCATCACACTCGGCGTCGGAATTGCAGCCGTGATTGCACGATTTACAAGATCCTCCATTATTGAGGTGTTAAAAGAAGATTACGTCAGAACAGCAAGAGCAAAAGGAATCAAAGAAAAGGTTGTGATCTGGAAGCATGCGTTCCGCAACTCCATGATTTCCGTCGTGACGGTTGTGGGTCTGCAGTTCGGCTTTCTGCTGGGTGGCTCTGTTGTCACAGAAACGGTATTTGCCTATCCTGGTCTTGGATCCCTTCTGATTGAATCGGTCAATTACAGAGATTATCCGGCAATCCAGTCCCTGATTCTGATCTTTTCGCTGCAGTTTATCGTCATCAACCTGATTGTCGATATCCTCTATGCGGTTCTGAATCCGGAAATTAAACTTCAGTAGGAGATGAGTGGAATGAAAGAAAAGAAAAAAGTACAGACCGAGAGCCAGGAGAAAATTAAAACTCCGTTTTCTGAGATGGTTCGAAAATTTAAAAAACAGAAAAATGCAGTAGTTGCGCTTTGTTTTATCATTTTCCTCATTTTCCTTGCGTTTTTCGGAAGCAAAATTGTGCCGTACGGAATCAATGAGTATGATTACAATGCGATTCTTCAGGGACCAAGTATGAAGCACCTGTTTGGAACGGACGAGTTTGGACGGGATCTGTTTTCCCGTATCGTCTGTGGAACCCGGATTTCAATTGCGGTCGGATTCGGCGCTGTTACGGTCGGTGCGGTCTGTGGTACCATCCTCGGACTTCTGGCCGGATATTACGGCGGATGGATTGATTCTATTATTATGAGAATCTGCGATGTCCTGTTCGCTTTTCCGGGACTGATCCTTGCAATTGCCATTGTGGCAATTCTCGGAAGCGGCATGGCCAACGTCGTGATTGCGGTCGCTGTCTTTTCTACACCGACCTTTGCACGGCTTGTCCGAAGCAAAACGCTGAGCCTGAAAAATTCCGTCTTTGTCCTGGCGGCACGGAACATCGGTGTTTCCGATGCAAGAATTCTGTTTCGCCATATTCTGCCGGGAGCCATTCCGGACATCATTGTACAGTATTCCATGTCATTTGGATCTTCCATTCTGACAGCATCGAGCCTTTCCTTTCTGGGAATGGGCGCACAGCCGCCGACACCGGAATGGGGACTGCTTCTTTCCAACGGAAGAAACTATATGGCAAGTGCAATGTATGTAACGATTTTCCCGGGTCTTGCGATTTTCCTTACCGTACTGAGCTTTAACCTGTTAGGCGACGGACTTCGCGATGCACTCGATCCGAAACTTTCCGATTGATAAGGAGGAGCAGAAGTGGCTACTGATAACGTACTTGAGATAAAAAATTTACATACGTATTTCTATACCGATGGCGGCGTGATCAAAGCAGTAGACGGTGTCGATGTGGAGCTTCGACGCGGCGCAACGCTTGGTATCGTAGGCGAGTCGGGAAGTGGAAAGAGCGTGACATCCCTCTCTGTGATGGGATTACTGACCGGAACGAAAGGAAAAATTGCTGACGGCGAAATCCTGCTGGATGGCGATGATATTGTAAAGCTGACGAAGGAACAGCAGAGAAAGCTGCGCGGAAGCAAAATTTCCATGATTTTCCAGGAACCGATGACCAGCCTGAATCCGGTCATGAAGATCGGGGATCAGGTGGCAGAATGCGTTCTGCAGCATGAAAAAATATCAAAAAAAGAGGCACTGAAAAAGGCAGAGGATATGCTCCGGAAAACGGGCGTTCCGCGCGTGGAGCATATGATGAAGGAGTATCCGTTCCAGCTTTCCGGCGGCCAGAGACAGAGGGTCATGATTGCCATGGCACTTGTATGTAAACCGGAAATTCTGATCGCGGATGAGCCAACGACCGCACTGGATGTAACGATTCAGGCACAGATTCTGGATCTGATGAACCAGCTGAAAAAAGAGACGGGTACATCCATCCTGTTTATTACACATGATCTTGGCGTTGTTGCAGAGGTCTGCGATGATGTTGCCGTTATGTACTGTGGCCGCGTGGTAGAGCGTGGAGATGTAAAAACAATTTTCGCCAATCCGTCCCACCCGTATACGAAAGGACTGCTGGGATCGATTCCGAGACTGGGAGATGCCGGAAAAGAACTGAAGTCGATTCCGGGAAACGTTCCGAACCCGAAATATATGCCGAAAGGCTGCAAATTTGCGCCGCGATGTCCATACGCTTCGGAAAAATGCCGCGAGGCAGAACCGGGATTTTTC
>CAMBAL010000102.1 GCA_945864225.1 uncultured Blautia sp.
GCGCATCGTAGGAGAACTCTAATCCATTAAATCCGAAAGTAAATTTACGCAACCGCCTCTTTTCATAATATTGAAAGTCCCCTGTAACTCTGTTATACTAAAATGCAGGAGGAAGAATCAATGGAGAAGAGAGAAATTATTTTAGACTGCGATCCGGGTACGGATGATGCGATTGCCCTTGCATATGCGGCAGCTCACAAAGATGAACTGGAGCTTCTTGCGATTACGACTGTCTGCGGCAATCAGTCGGTGGAAAAGGTGACCAGGAACGCTTTAAATCTTGCAGAATTTTACGGATTGGATGTGCCTGTGGCTAAAGGCATGGATACACCGTTTACAAGAGAGCCGGTTTATGCACCGGAAGTACATGGAGAGACAGGACTTGGACAGAGTGTTCTTCCCGCGGCTTCCAGACAGGCGGAACAGGAACATGCGGTACTGTTTCTGAACAGACTTCTGACAGGACTGCCGGAAGGAAAGAAAGTAACGATTGTGGCAACGGGTCCGCTGACGAATATTGCTATGCTTTTGAAATTGTTTCCGCAGGTGAAGAAGCATATCCGCGAGATCGTGTTTATGGGCGGTGCGGCTATGGGCGGAAATGTGACGCCTTCTGCAGAGTTCAACATTTATACAGATCCGGAGGCTGCCAGAGTTGTATTCCGTTCCGGGGTTCCTCTGGTGATGTGCGGCCTGGATGTAACATTGAAATGTACACTGAAGAGACAGCAGATCATCAAGCTTTGTCAGTCCGGAAATCCTGTGGCAAATCTGTGCGGTGATCTGGCAGGTTACAGCCTGGAAAATTCATCCAGCAAATACAGAGGAGAGGTAAGCATTCACGATGTAGTGCCGCTGATGTATCTGCTCCATCCTGATATTTTTAAAGTGCAGTGTACGATTCTGGATGTGGACTGTTCTGACGGACCGTCAAGGGGAACCACTCTCTGTGATTTCCGCTGGTGGGAGCATGAGGAGGAAGAGATGGATGCGTGGATCCTCATGGATGCAGACGGAGCCAGATTCCAGGAAGAGCTGATTACCGGTCTTTATGAACTGGGAGAGCGCATAAAGAACAAAAAAGAAGAAGGCATGTGATGAATTATATTGTTTTTGATCTGGAATGGAATCAGAGTCCGGGTGGTAAGAAAAGTTCCAACAGACGCCTGCCGTTTGAGATCATTGAAATTGGTGCTGTGAAGATGAATGAATGTCTGGAAACGACAGACAGTTTTCAGCGTCTGATCAAACCAGAGGTTTATAACTGGATACACGACAGCATTCATGAAGTCATTCATGTGGATTATAAAGATCTGATGGACGGAACACCATTTCCACAGGCCGTGGAGGAGTTTTTTGCATGGTGCGGTCCGGAGTTCCGGTTTTTTACATGGGGAAATCAGGATGTGATGGAACTGCAGAGGAATCTCAAATATTATGACATGCTGTCAAAACTTCCGGGACCGGTGACTTACTATGATGTGCAGAAACTTTTCAGTATCCGTTATGAGGACGGGCATATGAGACGTTCTCTGGAGTATGCTGCAGATTATCTTGATATTCCCAAGAATCAGGGCTTTCATCGGGCACTTGCGGATGCTTATTATACAGGAGAAATACTGAAAACGATCGAGCCGGAATGTATTCTGTGCAATTCTTCGATAGATGTATACCAGAATCCGAAAAAGAAAAAAGATGAGATTCATATTTCCTATCCCACTTATGACAAGTTTGTTTCCAGGGAATTCAGAGATAGAGAAAAAATCATGAAGGACAGGGAGGTAAACAGTACCAGATGTCCGATCTGTCATCTTCCGGCCAAACGGAAAATTCGCTGGTTTATCAATAATTCCAAAATATATGAGAGTATTTCCCTTTGCCAGGAACATGGTTATGTGAAGGGAAAAATCAAAATCCGGCGTACAGAGGAAAACCGGTATTATGCAGTGAAGACTTTATGCTGCGTAACAAAAGAAGAAGCGGAGGAGACCCGCGATAAACGTGAATCTCTCCGCCGCAGAAGACATATGAAAAGGCAAGAATCTGTTCGGGAATAAAAAATCTGCCTGGTTCTCTGAACCAGGCAGGTATTTCAGATCAGGAAAGAAGATCTGACAGGATATTTCGTTCGTATCGAATTCCCCATCCGACGGGATAATCGTTATAATAGTACTCTGTTTTCAGTCTCATGGGCCCTGCGGCATTGGTCAGCAGGGTCTTTTTTGTTGTAAGTTTCGATGTGTCCGTTTCGGTGGGGACAGATACGTAAACATTTCGTATGGAATAAAAAGGATACGTATTTCCCCCGTTTTTGAGAATGTATTTCTCACTGGGAAGAGTCTCCCTGGGAACGGGCTCTTTCTCTACTTTCATGTTGACACGTTCAAAGTTGTCAAATCCGTAATCCAGAAGAGCTGCGGTATCAGACCAGCAGCCGTTGACAGAATTCAGAACTACCACCAGAAGAATGGTGCTTCCGCGTTTGGCATAAGTGACAAGTGTACTTCCTGCAGCTTCTGTATAACCGGTCTTGCCGCCGAGAACACCATCATACGCGTAATCTCTTCCTGCCATCATTTTGTGATGATTGAGAAGATACCGGGTCTCCGGCTGTTTGTTGGTAGGCGGAATTTCGTACAGGTCTTTTGTGGCAAATTTGCGGAACAGGGGATTGAACCAGGCCGCTTTGGCGATTTTTGCCATGTCACTGGCTGTGGTGTAGTGCGTCTCATCAGGAAGACCGTTGGGATTGTTAAAGTGGGAGCTGGTACAGCCAAGCTGCCTTGCTCTGGCGTTCATCAGTTCCACAAATTTTTTGACGGAGCCGCTTGTTTTTTCGGCAACAGCCAGAGACATTTCATTGGCGGATTCCAGCATCACTGCCATGAGAGCCTGTGTGACGGTGAATTTTTCGTCTGTATCTGCATAGATGCTGGAACTTCCGGGTTCAATGCCATAGGCGGCATTCTGGGAAACCACAAGATCGTCACTGAGATCCAGGTTCTCACAAGCCAGAAGAGTCGTCAGGATTTTGGTAATGCTGGCAGGATATTGTTTCTTGTCCGCGTTTTTTGCATACAGGATGGTTTCGGTATATACGTCCATGACGATGGCGGATTCGGCTTCAATCTGCGGACCTTTGGGCCATCCCTCGATGGAATCTGTGGAAGCTTCCTGGGTATAATATTCCGTGTGAGGATTGGGAGTCGGAGTCGGCGTGGATGTGTCTGTTTCCGATGCGGAAATAAATGCCGGCTGGTTCAGAAGAAGTCCTCCGCAGAGAAGGCAGCTAATGGCCAGCCGTAAAAAACGTGATTTTTTTATTCGCATGATAAGAGAAGTTCCTCCTTGTTCCTGTCATTTTGTTC
Source organism: uncultured Blautia sp. (assembly GCA_945864225.1). Classification (GTDB taxonomy): domain Bacteria; phylum Bacillota; class Clostridia; order Lachnospirales; family Lachnospiraceae; genus Blautia_A. The sequence continues at coordinate 3,369 of CAMBAL010000102.1, forward strand.
ACAGCAATATTATAGCCTAATGAAAAATGATATACAAGGATGTTATTGCCAGTCCGCTGTTTTTTCACATTTTTCATAATTCGGACGAAGAGGGGCGGAATTCACAAAAAATCTCTTGACATATGGAATTTCTTGCCTTTATAATAAAGCAGCACGCGAAAACATATGTAAAAACTGAGATGGAGAGAGTACACTGTTTCAGAACGCCGAAGAGAGCCGGGGCAGGTGGGAGCCCGGTGCAAGTATATTCAGTGGAAGATCACTCCGGAGTTTCTGTCCCGAAGGATGCTGAGACACTTCTTTGGAACCGGCAGTCAGGTAGGGTCAGACGGTATTTCCACCGTTACCGGGAACATGTATAGGCGCTTTTTGCCCGTACAGCGTAACAGGTGGTGCGAATGTGACAATGGCTTTCGTCCTTTTACAGAGGGACGGGAGTTTTTTTTATTTTCAGGGAAAGAAATCCCATCTGTTTTAATTTAAAGAAGCGAAAGGGATTTCCCTATTTTATTATGAAAAAGACAGGAGGAAGTCGCTGTGTACCAGAAAGTAGACACGAATTTGAACTTCGTTGACCGCGAGAAAAAAGTCGAAGAATTCTGGAAAGAAAACCATATTTTTGAAAAAAGTATGGAGAACCGCAAAGAAGGTGAAACCTATACTTTCTATGACGGACCGCCAACGGCCAATGGCAAACCGCACATCGGTCATGTACTGACCCGTGTAATCAAAGATATGATTCCGAGATACCGTACCATGAAAGGCTACATGGTGCCTCGTAAAGCCGGCTGGGATACTCATGGTCTTCCGGTAGAACTGGAAGTTGAGAAGAAGCTTGGACTTGACGGCAAGGAACAGATTGAAGAATACGGTATGGAACCGTTCATTAAGCAGTGTAAGGAAAGTGTCTGGAAATATAAGGGAATGTGGGAGGATTTCTCCTCAACCGTAGGTTTCTGGGCTGATATGGAACATCCGTATGTAACTTATGATGATAACTTTATTGAATCCGAATGGTGGGCACTGAAAGAAATCTGGAATAAGAATCTTCTTTATAAAGGATTTAAGATCGTACCTTACTGCCCGCGCTGCGGAACTCCGCTTTCCGCACAGGAGGTTTCCCAGGGATATAAGACTGTTAAGGAACGTTCCGCAATTGTCCGCTTTAAAGTAATCGGTGAGGATGCTTATTTCCTTGCATGGACAACCACACCGTGGACACTTCCGTCCAACGTGGCTCTCTGTGTAAACCCGGATGAAACTTACTGCAAAGTAAAAGCTGCTGACGGATATACCTATTATATGGCAGAAGCACTTCTTGATAAGGTTCTTGGAAAACTTGCAAAAGAAGATGTACCTGCATATGAGGTTCTGGAAACTTATAAAGGGTCCGACCTGGAATACAAGGAATATGAGCCGCTGTTTGCATGTGCGGGAGAAGCTGCTGCAAAACAGAGAAAGAAAGGCCATTTTGTTGTATGTGACGGTTATGTTACCATGAGTGACGGTACCGGTATCGTTCATATTGCACCTGCATTCGGTGAAGACGACAGCCGTGTAGGACGCAAATATAATCTTCCGTTCGTACAGTTTGTAGACGGACAGGGTAATCTGACCGCTGAAACACCGTATGCCGGTATTTTTGTAAAGAAAGCAGATCCGCTTGTGCTGGTTGACCTGGACAAAGAGGGCAAGCTTTTTGATGCACCGAAATTTGAGCATGATTATCCGCACTGCTGGAGATGTGACACACCGCTGATTTATTATGCGCGTGAGTCCTGGTTCATCAAGATGACAGAAGTGAAGGATGATCTGATCCGCAACAATAACACCATCAACTGGATTCCGGAAAGCATCGGAAAAGGCCGTTTCGGAGACTGGCTGGAGAATGTTCAGGACTGGGGCATCAGCCGTAACCGTTACTGGGGAACTCCTCTGAATATCTGGGAATGTGAATGCGGACATATGCATTCCATCGGAAGCCGCCAGGAATTATATGAAATGAGCGGTGATGAGAGAGCTAAGACTGTAGAGCTTCATCGTCCGTATATTGACGAGATCACCATCAAATGTCCGGAATGCGGCGGCGTGATGCATCGTGTGCCGGAAGTGATCGACTGCTGGTTCGATTCCGGAGCAATGCCTTTTGCACAGCATCATTATCCATTTGAGAATAAAGAAATATTTGAACAGCAGTTCCCGGCAGATTTCATCTCCGAGGCTGTAGACCAGACAAGAGGATGGTTCTATTCCCTGCTGGCAGAGTCTACTCTGCTCTTTAACAAAGCTCCTTATAAGAACGTTATCGTTCTGGGACATGTGCAGGATGAAAACGGTCAGAAGATGAGCAAGTCCAAGGGAAATGCCGTTGATCCGTTTGACGCACTGGAAAAATACGGTGCAGATGCGATCCGCTGGTATTTCTACATCAACAGTGCTCCGTGGCTGCCGAATCGCTTCCATGGCAAGGCTGTTGTGGAAGGACAGCGCAAATTCATGAGTACTTTGTGGAATACTTATGCATTTTTTGTACTTTATGCCAATATTGACAA
>CAMBAL010000103.1 GCA_945864225.1 uncultured Blautia sp.
GAAGATTGTAGTCGATTTTTGCTTTGTACTTTCCGTACTGCTCCAGATATTTGTCCTCAATACCTGCCTTTTCTGCAATTTCTGTGATAGGGAGCATCTCACACTCCTGAGCGATTTCGATGTCGGATTTGAATCCCATAGAAAATTACCTCCTTTTCTTTTCTATACGCTTTCGCTTTTATTTAAAACAGGCACTCTCCTGTTTTAATCATGGTAATCATACATATCTCTTTCAAAAAAGTATGTATATCTCAAAAATATGTAAATCTTAAAAGACATATCTACGACAGTGATCAGATGACTTTTGCAAATGCCTTCAGAGAACCGATGATGACGTCTCCCATAACGGCCATATCTTCTGCCTGGAAAGATACAGGAAAATTATCGGAAAACAGAATCTGTGAGGATGGCGGGAATTCGTCATCTCCCTCCCAGAGAATCATCTGAATCTGATATCCCGGATAAATTTCCACCTGAAAAGCCACGTCTCCATGTTTTACCGGTACCGCGTGAATATGTTCCATGATCGCGGTAAAATCATTCAGCCTGTTTCCATAGGAAAAAGCAAGACGTTTGATACATCTTCCATCAAACTGACGCAGATATACTTCCCCCCAGGGCATTTCCCTGTATGTTTTGAATCTGCCGCTGCCTGAAGATGTTGTTCCGCCAAGAAGAAAACGGATTGTCAGGATTTTTGCATAAATCATCTCTTCCAGAGGATAAAAGCCCAGATCATCCACATGATGAGTCACCTGAAAATCAGGATGAGAAATCTCATAGACTGTTCCGAGAAACTCCAGTGTAAAACATCCGGTTTCTTTGTGAAACGGAATATTCAGGCGTCCGGATATTTCCTCAGGATCTGCATTTCGATACTGTTCCAGATAATGTTCCCAGGGCATTCTCTCCTTGCTGTCTTTTTCATATCCCAGCTGCTGTCCGACAGGCGTCCCTTTCTGGAAAGTACTGCCTGCACTACCGTTTAAATCATTCTTTTCCAAAGCCATGTGCCACCTCTGTCAAAAATAGTTACTTCTCAAAAACCGCTGTCTATTATACGCGGTTATTCACCTGTTCCATAACATCCGGGAACAGACCGGTATCTGTATGCGGGATAAAACATGCTCCCACAAACTCATCCATATAGGTAGGAACTGTAGAAAGCTCCATATAAGTCATATTGGATGCCAGTTCATAAGTTCTCTTCTCTGCCTGTGTGGAAAGAAGCATCAGATATGCTCCGGACAGGGAAGAGTTTCCAATATAGTGGAACTTTTCAAGCGGAATATCCGGGAACATACCAATATTCACCGCATTTTTCATATTGATTCCGCTTCCGATTCCACCGGCAACATAAACATCATCAATCATGGAAACATCAAAATCAAGAGAACTCAGCATGGTACGGATCGCAGAGAAAATAGCTCCTTTTGCACGGATAAAGTTGTCAATATCTACTTCTGTGATTTCGACATCTTTTACGGAACCTGCCTCATCCTCAAATGCAAGGACATAGCTTCCCATACCGTACTGGTCATGACGGATACGTTTTCCTTCCCGTACGAACTTTCCTTTCGGATTGATGATTCCACAGACAAATAATTCACTGATTACATCAATAATACCGGAACCGCAAAGACCGATTGGCTTTGTACCCGGCTCACCGACTACTTTATATGTAGGTTCCATGGTTTCTTTATCGATCGTGCATGCCTCGATTGCACCATCTGTCGCACGCATACCGCAGCTGATATCTCCGCCTTCAAAAGCCGGTCCTGCAGAACATGCACAGCTCATCATGAAATCTGAATTTCCAAATACTAATTCACCATTGGTACCAAGGTCAATGAACAGAGAAAACTCAGGTCTGTTCCAGATCATACTTACCAATGTTCCGGCAGTGATGTCACCGCCCACATAGCTTCCAATATTCGGTGCCATAATAATATGAGCATCCTGATTAATATCAATTCCCACATCGGAAGCAAACAGGGAATTGGTTTTGAAGAATGCTGGAATATACGGTTCCGTACGCAGCGGATCGGCATTAATTCCGGCAAACAGATGATTCATCGTTGTATTGGATGCGACACACATCCGGTAAATCTGGTTTTTCGGTATATTTGCGTTTCGGCACATTTCGTGGATCATCGGATTAATGGTTTCCTTGATCACAGCGTCCTGAAGCTTCTTCTTTCCGCCAGGTTTCTGGGACTCAATGATACGGTTGATGACATCTGCGCCATACCGAATCTGTCCATTGCCTGCAGAACCTTTTGCCAGAATCTCTCCGTTCTCCATATTAATGATCACGGCAGAGACAGTTGTTGTTCCAATATCAACTGCAAGACCTCCGACAACTACCTTTTCTTCTATTCCGAATACATCATAGACAAACATATCATTCGGAGTCGTTCGCAGAATACATTTTACTTTAAAATCATTTTCACGAAGCACATCCGGCAGTTTTTTCAATACTGCATATGGAATACGCACGCGTTTGATATTCAGAAATTTACGAAGCGCTCTCGTGAGTCGCTCATTGTCAGGCATGGTATCATCCAGACTAGGAGGATCCATAACCACTTCTACAACATCAAGACTGTTGTTTAATACAATGCCAGTAAGTTCGATTTCTCTTTTGGCTTTTTCAAATATCGCGATTTCTTCTCTGGAGCTTAAGTCCGCCACCTTCATTCTGCTCTTGTACGCAGATGCAATATCCGGTACCACTACAGTCACGTCCGCGCATACTGTACTGACACAGGCAAGTCTCCATCCTGCCTGAAATTCTTCGTCGGAAATATGAAGTGTTTTTTTGGAATTTAATTCTCCACTTTTTAACTGCACCCGGCATTTCCCGCAGGAAGCATTTCCGGAACAGGGAGCATCAATGGCAACATTGGCCTCCCGTGCAATTTCCAATAAATTATCCCCCGCATTGGCATAAGTTTCTACCGCACTGCCATCTTCGAATGCAAACGTTACCTTAAACATCCGGCAACCACCTTTCTCATAGCCTTATGGTATGTGCTAAATACTGCAAAAGCAGCTTTCCATCATTACAAGGAGATTTCTGGAATATCCGTTGTAATAAAAAGGCTGAAGGCCGCGAAGCCTCCAGCCTCTGATTTTGTATATTCAGATAATTTCTGTAAGATTAGATCTCCAGATAGGAGTCTGCATACAGAGTATTGTTCTTGAATATATCACAGGATTTGATTGTTTCCATCAGACGAAGGTCATTCGGGTTAACAATAGCAGAAGTTAATCCCTGCATCATAGCCATTGCTACAAGTGCAGAATCCATGATCGGACGGATATGTTTCGGCATACCGTTACTGTTGTTGGAAAGACCGCCTGTGGAGTTCAGACCCATATCGGAGAACATCTTGATGGCTTCCAGAACTTCCATCTGTTTTTCCTGCATTCCTTTTACTACAAGGAATAACGGGTCAAACCAAAGATCGGAAGTATCCATACCAAGCATCATACCTCTTTCAAGCATGTTCTGGCAATGCATCATACGCTCATCATTGTCAGAAGCAACCATACCGGAAGAGCAAAGAGCGATAACAATTGCATCATTTGCTGCTGCAAGGTCGATGTTTTCAATTCTGTCTCCTGCATCTGCGGAGTTTACGATCGGTTTGCCTTTTGCTCTGTTGTATACAGAGATACCAGCTTCAATAGCTTTTTTGTTTGTAGTATCAAGAGCAAGCGGAACATTGTCGAATTCACTCTGAAGGAGCTGTACTGCCCATTTCATAAGGTCTTCTCCATCATTCTCAGCAGGTCCGATATTTACATCAAGATATGTAGCGCCTGCATCAAGCTGCTGTTTTGCTCTTTTTAAGATCGGCTCAGGATCTCTTTCTGTAAATGCTTTGTTTACTGCAGGTGCAGTAGTGGAAAGTCTTTCCCCAATTGTTACAAATTTTGCCATACTCATGTTCTCCTTTAACTTTAAAAATGAATTATGCCTGCATATCTTTTAAGAATTTTACAAGCTGTACAGCTTCTCTCGGTCCAACGATGATTTCCCAGCCCGGAAGTTTTGCTTCCAGATCGCCCTTGAGAACGGCAACTTTACCAGGAATCAGAAGTTTTCTGCATTTTACCTTCGGCTCAACATTTTCAATGATGAATTTGGAAATGCTGTTGCCGGTAAATTTACCTGCAGCCCAGGATGTCAGAACGGAAAGTCCGCCTGCATCATTGATTACCAGGTTAAGCGGAACACCGGAACGCTCCAGCTCGCCAGAAACTACGAAATAAGTCAGAGCAAAGTCTACTGTGGTAACAACGAGAGAATTCTCGTCTGCACCATTCAGAGGATAAATGCCCGGTTCTACTTTCATTGGCTTCTGCGGGTCTGTGAACAGGTTCTGACGAAGTCCGTATAACGGAAGCGCTTCTGCATAAGTCATCTGCTCCATAACGATAATGGAACCATATTTCATGGTAAACAGAGAAGCAAGTGCTGCCTGCATATGTAAGTCACCCTGAGCAACTTTTACAGTGTTTACAATAGATGGATAACCGAAAGTTCTGTCCTGATCTTTCAGAGCTGCACGGCGAACCTGAACTGCGTTAGCAAAGGTTTCTTTAATGTCAGCGCCTGTAACATCAAGTACAAGATTCTTGTTGCCAAGTTTTTCAAGAGCTGCAACAGTATCATACAGTTCGTTAAGATCCTTGCCGGATACACCGAGAACAACACCAGCTTCTGTTGCTACTGCATTCATCGCTTCATAGTTGGAAGCATTTGCACCATTCAGTACAGGTTTGCTGTCCTTGCATACTGCAAGAGCTGCTTTTGCGATTTCCGGATCTGCGCATCCAAGAACCAGAGTTCTGCCAAGACCTGCTGCTTTTTCTACGAGTGCTGTATATTTTGCTGCATCAGCGCCTTCGCTGCAGTTTACATATACAAGCTCAGCATACATTCTCTCACCGATACGTTCGTAATCAACCTTCGGAATTTCTGCAAGTTTTGCTTCTACTGCAGCATCATCCATGCATGTGCAGAGAGCAACTGCATATCTGGTTTTGCTTACGAATGTTTTTTCATGTCTGAAAAGAACAGTTTCTCCGCCAAGTGTAAATTCACCATCGCCGGTTCCGATCTTAATGCTCTTCATTGGCGGTGCAGTAGCCTCAGACAGGGAAGCCAGTGCATCCTCAGACATATGCGGACACTGTTCAATTTTCATTGCGCCCTGAGCAACTTTCATAGAGAAAGCCATACATGTCGGGCATCCACATTCCTTACAGTTTTTCTTTGGTGTTAATTTAAAGATCTGAATACCATTCAGTGCCA
>CAMBAL010000104.1 GCA_945864225.1 uncultured Blautia sp.
CTAGTACGGTCTCGTGGGCTCGGAGATGTGTATAAGAGACAGGTGCTATACTATATCATAATGTTTTATAACCGTTCATTTATTTATAAATCGGCCTTCTGAATGGCAGGAAACATTATATCACTTTTTTATTTATTTTATGAATGCTCGTTTTATGGGGAGGATTTATTATGCGAAAAAAACAAGTACTTGCTTTACTTTTATCAGGAGCCCTGACTTTCAGTATGGCACCTGCTGCAGTATTTGCAGAAGATGCCAGCGAATTATCGATAGAAGATGTTTCAGATGCAGGAATAGCAGCAGCCTCTGAAACACCGGAAGAAGAACCGGCAGAGGCTCCGGCAGAAACACCGGCAGAGGCTCCGGCAGAGGAACCGACAGAAGCACCAACCGAAACACCGACAGAAACACCAGTTGAGACACCGACAGAAGCACCAGCTGAGACACCAACAGAAGTTCCAACCACAGCACCTGGAGAAGTGCCTGTCGTTGAAATTCCCTCTGCTGCAGAAGGAAATCTGAAAGAAGGAGAGGGTGCCACACCTACTCCTACAGAAGCAGCTACAAAACCGTTTACCGTAGGGGATAAATCTTTTGATACCCTGGATGAAGCGCTTGCCGCATGTACAACACCTGTTGCAAATGATGAGCCGGACACCATTATTCTGAATCAGGATCTGGTTCTTGACAAAACAGTAGAACTTACCGGCAAGAACATTGTGTTTGCCACACCTGCTGACAAGACTATTACCATTTCCAGGAAGAGCGGCTTCAAGGGAAATATGTTTGAAGTCAAAGACAGTTTTGTTTATTTTTGCGGTACAGAAGATTATGATGAAGATGGCAATGATATCCATGGAACGCTGACGATTAATGGTGCATCCGAGGAAATGTCCGAAGGTTCTATTGTATCCATATTGGAAGGCGGTTCTTTCCAGTTAATGGCAAACTGTACACTGACCGGAAATAAGACAAGTGCCAATGGTGCAGCAATCCATTGTACACAGGGAATTGTCCTGCTCAGCGGCGGTACCATTACCGGCAACAGCACAACCGGAGAAGGCGGTGCCATCTTCAGTGATTCCACTGTATACGCAGAAGGTACGGTAACTGTTACGGGAAACACCGGTGCAGAAGGAGCTGTAAGCAATATTGTGCTTGCAAATGACAGTTCCATAACAGATCCGAACGATGAAAAAGCAGTTGTCGTAAGTATTATCGATAAACTGGAAAAGTCTACTATTAGTATTCAGATGAAAAATCCGGCAGCAGGTGTTCCTGTTGTATGCATGGATTCTGATATTGAAGGTATCACGCTTGCCGATGTATTACCACAGTTTACCTATGAAGGCAGCGGAGATTTTTCCATTGACGAAACCGGTTTCCTGAAATCCCAGGAAACACCGGAAGAAACGAAATTAAGCGCAGAGATTAAAGATGCAGCCTGGCTCAGCACAAATAAAGTAAAATTAACGGTAACATCCAACAAAGATGCAACTGTTTACATTAAAGTTGTAAAGACCGGTACAAAAGCACCTACTGCAGATGAAATCAAAAAGGACAATCATAAAACAACCGTAAGCGCAAACAAATCATCTGCTATTACCTACACTTTCTCTACAAGTGAGAAAACAGCTGTAGGAACAGATGGAGCCAGTATTTATCTTTGCTTCATAGATAATACCGGTGAAGCAGTCGTTGTATCCAAAGATATGGATCCGGCAGCCCGTCCCCCGAAACTTACCGGTGTCGATGCATCATGGACAGGACACGATTCCGCAACCGTTATTTTCCAGTCAGATAAATCCGGTACTTATTACTGGACGTATGGAACAGACTCCACTGCTCCGGCTATTGAGAAATGTACCAAAGGTGCTGCACTTGCTGCAAATGCAAATACCCCGATTTATGTAGAGGGTATTACTACAGAAGGTACGATTTATGTATATATTTACGTAAAGAGTGACAGCGGACTGGTTTCTGCACCATTGGTTGCAGAACTTCAGAGCAAATCCCGTCCGGCTGCACCGACCCAGACACCGACCCGCGATCCGAAGGTACCGGCTGTTACAGAAAGTACCGTAACCGGTCTTGAGAAACCTCTGGAATTTTATCCGAATACCTTCTATCCGTTCACCGTATCCGGTGCCGGAATGGACAATACAGATCCGATTGAGGGAGATGTAAGATGGAATCCTCTGTACTGGAGTACTTCCTCCAATCCTTCCGACAGCGAGAAACACAGCACATGGAAAATTGGTGCTGCAGGCGGTATTAAGAAAGCAGCCACCTACAATCTGTACATTTTCTACAGACAGGAAAAATACACCGGCAATGAATGGCGTGCAACAGATAATATCTCTTCTGTCGCTTACCAGTTCCAGTCAGCTGCCATTGAATTTGATGACATACAGATCACTCCTGGTGCGAACGGAACTTATTCCTACTATGATGAAGATGGTAATCTGGTCACAAGAGATGCCGACGGCAATCTGATTTCCAGAACAGATGATACAACGGATACTGGCAGCGTAACTGCAACAGGTGCCAATACAGCAGATGAGTCACCGGTCGGAACCATGAGCATGCTTGCGGTATTATCTCTTCTTGCAGGTGGTTACGTTCTGGTAAGAAAGCGCAAAAGAATAACTGAATAAAGAATCCCAGGAGCCTGCAAATTTCAGGCAAAGAAACGATATGTTGTGCAGATCATGCAAGGATTTCAATCGGGATGATTTTTAAGAGACAGGTCTTAATACCTGTCTCTTTTCATATATTATGATACAAGGGTCAATAGGTCATGTGTTTCATGCCTGCATGAAAAAACATACCTTTTGACCCTATCATCCTATGATTATGGAAGTCACGGACAACATCCATATGCCTGAGTACATAGACATAAGGATAATCTATTTTTCCAGAGCTACCAATAAACTGCTTTTCATGCATGTACTTCAACCATGATCCGCTATGGATATCAGGGAGGATTCCGCAATGATTACAACAGAACCTCTTACCTATGAAAAAATATACTATACACTTTGGGAAACTGCGCAGCGATATCGCTCATTTACGCAATTTCGTGTTATCGGAAACAGTCATGATGAACGAATGATTCCCATGCTGGAAGCCGGACAGGGTGTTTCTGTGCTTTTCTGTATTGCAGGACTGGACGGTGCAGACCGATGGATGTCCTCTTTTCTTGTGGAGATGATACTGGAATACTGCCGGGCTTACGAGTCCAACTGGATACTGGACAAAGAATACAAGGTAAAAGAACTCCTGGATGATGTGCGGATCTGCTTTATTCCTGTAGTGAATCCGGATGGATTTGAAATATGTGAAAAAGGATTTTCCGCAATCCGCAATCCAATCTATCGCCAGATGCTGAAAATGATGGAGCGTGATTCCGATGGATTTTTCTATAATGCGAGAGGCATGGATATACGGCGGAATTTTCCTACCTCTTACTGCTCCAGAAACAGAATTCATCAGGAACCTGCAAGTGAAAATGAGACAAAGGCCCTGATCCGGATTTTTCAGGAATACCGAAGCGCCGGTCTTTTGTCATTCCGATATCTTGGCAAACGAATTGTTTATCTGAGGCATCCCCAATCTTTTGCCTATAACCAGAGAAGCTACCGGCTGGCGCGCCATCTTCAAAAATGTTCCTGCTACCGGCTGGAAAAATCTTCGGATGAAGAAAGAGGAAGACGCCGGGAAGAGCAGACAGGAACCGGTTCACCGGAACAGTATTATGGAGAAATCACAAAACAGCCTGCATTTATGATTGAAACACCGGAAATCATACATGACAGCCCAAAAGAACAGGCAGAAGAATGCAGACAGAATTACCAGGAAATCCATACACTGCCTCTGGAATATATTATGTCATTGAACAGACATGGATAATATAATTGTTCAATTCAGCAGAAACTCTTTGACAGTTCCCGATAAATTCTGTATGATAGAGATTGTCTAAAGAACGGAAAGGATGGATCATCTTTGAGTAATACAAATGAAACCCAAATTCAGTTAACATATGTTCAGAAATGTTCAGATCTGCTTCCTTCCCTTTATGAAGGGCGCAGACCTACTTATTACATCGAGAATGAAGGATGTCAGATGAATTCCCTGCAGACCGAATCCGTAGCTGCCATGATGGAAAAAATCGGATATACAAAAGTGGATACCGAAGATGCCGACGCAGTGATCTATAATACCTGTACGGTTCGTGAAAATGCCAATCAGAAAATATACGGACACCTTGGTCATCTCAAGAGTATCAAAAGAAAACATCCGGATATGAAAATTATTCTCTTTGGATGTATGATGCAGGAGCAGCATGTGGTAGAAACAATTCGCAAGAGCTATCCATTTGTCAGTCTTGTATTCGGTACCCATAACATTCATAAATTCCCGGAATTATTTTTCCGCACACTGACTTCCGACAGCCAGATCATTGATATCTGGCAGGAATCCGATGAGATTGTGGAGGGACTTCCGACTTCCAGGAAATATTCTTTCAAAACCGGCGTGAATGTCATGTTTGGCTGCAACAATTTCTGCAGCTACTGTATTGTTCCCTATGTACGAGGCAGAGAGAAGAGCCGTGAACCACAGGCAATCATCGATGAGATTCGAGCACTGGTTGATGATGGAGTCACGGAAGTCATGCTTCTTGGCCAGAATGTAAACTCCTATGGAAAAACTCTGGAACACCCGGTGACTTTCGCAGAACTGCTTACACAGATTGAGGAAATTGAAGGATTAAAGAGAATCCGTTTCATGACTTCTCATCCGAAGGATTTATCTGACGAACTGATCGAAGTAATGGCACGAAGCAAAAAAGTGTGTCATCACCTGCATCTGCCACTGCAGTCCGGAAGCAGCAGAATCCTGCAGAAAATGAACCGCCGTTATGATAAAGAGAAATATCTGGGTCTGGTGGAGAAAATCCGCACGGCAATTCCGGACATTTCCCTGACCACAGATATTATCGTCGGTTTCCCGGGAGAAACAGAAGAAGATTTCCTGGAAACACTGGATGTGGTACAAAAAGCAGATTATGATACGGCATTTACCTTTATCTATTCCAAAAGAACCGGAACACCTGCAGCCA
>CAMBAL010000105.1 GCA_945864225.1 uncultured Blautia sp.
GCCGCGATGTCCATACGCTTCGGAAAAATGCCGCGAGGCAGAACCGGGATTTTTCCAGATCGGGGAAGGCCATATCAGCAGATGCTGGCTCTGCGAAAGTGGACAGCTCAAAACAGACCACGTAGAGAAGGCAGGTGACTAGGATGTCGGATACATTACTTAGAGTAGAGGATTTGAAAATTTATTATCCGGTTGCCGGAAGCGGATTTGGGAAAAAGGAATTCGTCAAAGCGGTAGACGGAGTTACCTTTGAGGTGAAAAAAGGCGAGGTATTCGGAATTGTAGGCGAGTCCGGCTGCGGAAAATCCACACTGGGAAGAGGCGTCTGCAAACTGGAAAATCTGACATCGGGTCATGTGTATCTGGATGGCGAAGATATTACAGAATACAATGACCGGAGAATGCGTTCCGTCCGGAAAAAGGTACAGATGGTTTTTCAGGATCCGTATATGTCCCTGAATCCACGGATGTCTGTTTTTGACATCATTGCAGAGCCGCTGCTGGCGCATCATCTGTATCAGGATAAAGCGGATCTGGAAAAGAAAGTGCTGGATCTTTTGCACAGGGTAGGACTGGATGACTACCATGCAAACCGTTATCCACATGAATTTTCCGGCGGTCAGCGTCAGAGAATCGGAATTGCCCGCGCACTTGCGGTAGAACCGTCTCTGATCATCGCAGACGAACCGGTTTCGGCACTGGATGTGTCCATTCAGGCGCAGGTTCTGAATCTTTTAAATGAACTGAAGCATGATCTGGATTTGACCTACATTTTTGTGGCACATGACCTGAGCGTTGTGGAATATATCAGTGACCGTGTCGGCGTTATGTATCTCGGTAATTTCGTGGAAGTCGGAGAAAAAGAGAAAATTTACAGCAATCCGATGCATCCGTATACGCAGGCACTGCTTTCCGCAGTTCCGGTTCCGGATCCGACGGCAAAAAGAGAAAGAATTCTGCTGGAGGGAAGTATCCCGTCCGCCCACAAGCCGCCGACAGGCTGCAAATTCCATACCAGATGTCCAAAATGTATGGAATGCTGCAAAACACAGGCGCCGGAGCGGTATGAAGTGGATGACGGACATTATGTATATTGTCATCTTTATGATAAAGAAAGAAGGGAACAGCAGAAATGAAGCTTTTTATCAGTGCAGACATCGAGGGCTGTGCCGGAGTGGCACTGACCGATGAAACACATAAGAAGGAAAGCGTGTACCAGAGATTCGCAGAGGAGATGACCGAAGAGGTCGTTGCGGCATGCGAAGCGGCACATGAAGCGGGTGCGGATGAGATCGTTGTAAAGGACGGTCATGGAGATGCATCCAACATTGATCCGCTGAAAATGCCGGAGTATGTCACCTTGATCCGGGGAAAGAGCGGTCATCCGTACAATATGATGTATGGCATCGACGACAGCTATGACGGCGTACTGTATCTTGGCTACCATGCACCGGCAGGAGATCCGAATTTTTCGATCAGCCACACATCGACAGGAAACAGCCTGTATATCCACCTGAATGGAAAAGTGATGAGTGAGTGCATGCTGAACAGCTACACGGCAGCATCACATCACGTAGCGGTGCTGTTTCTTTCCGGAGATGAAGAGATCTGCCGGCAGGCGAAAGAACTGATTCCGGGCATTACGACAGTGGAAACGAAGCATGGTGTCGGTGCGGCAACGTGGTGCAAAGCGAAAGAAAAAGTGATTTCCGAAATCCGCGAAGGGGTAAAAAAGGCAGTTACCGGACAGAAAAAAGAGTGCCAGGTGGCTCTCCCGGAGCACTTTACGTATGAGGTAACTTACAAAGACTGGAAAAAAGCGTACACGATGTCGTTTTATCCGGGAATGCAGAAGGTAGATACCTTCACAAATAAGCTGGAGACAGATCGCTGGATGGATATTGTCACAGCACACTGCTTTGTTGTATATTAAGAATATAAATCTGATAGAAACCCAAAGAAAAGAGGATAAAACAATGGATATAGAAATGTTTGGCAAGCTTTCCGATGCATTTGGACCAAGTGGATTTGAGGAGGATGTCATCCGCACCATTGCAGATTACTGCAAAGAATTTGATGTGGAAAATGACGCAATGAATAACCTGTATGTGCGGATGCCGGGAACTAAGCAGGATTCCCGTCCGGTCATCCAGCTGGATGCCCATCTGGACGCATGCGGTTTTATGGTACAGAATATCCAGGACAACGGATGTCTCGGCATTATCATGCTTGGCGGCTTCCATCTGACCAGCCTTCCGGCACATGCGGTATGGATCCGTACCAGATCCGGAAAAATGGTACATGGTATTATCTGCGCGAAACCGGTTCATTTCATGACAACAGCAGAACGCAACAGCCAGACTCTGGAAATTGAAAAAATGTATGTGGATGTCGGAGCAACCAGCCGCGAGGAGGTTGAAAATGTTTTCGGAATCCATATCGGTGATCCGATGATGCCGGATGTGGCCTTTGAATACGATGCAGAGCATGAAATCTGCTTCGGAAAAGCATTTGACAACCGTGCCGGCTGCGCGTGCATCGTAGATACGATGAAACAGCTGGAAAAGGAGCAGGCTTCTCTTGCGGTTAATGTTGTCGGCGCCTTTGCAGCGCAGGAAGAGGTCGGAACCCGCGGTGCAGTGGTAACAAGTCAGATTGTAAAACCGGACCTTGCCATTGTATTTGAAGGATCTCCTTCCGATGACTTTTTCATCAGCGCAGGACAGGCACAGGGATGCATGAAAAAGGGTGTTCAGATCCGTATTCTGGACAACAGCTATATTTCCAATACGCAGTTTATTTCACTGGCTGAGGAAGTGGCAGCAAAATGCGGAATCAAATACCAGGAGAGCGTAAGAAGAGGCGGAAGCACAAACGCAGCAAAAATCAGCGTGACAGGAAAAGCAGTTCCGTGTCTGGTGCTTGGTGTTCCATCCCGCTATGCGCACAGCCATTATAATTTCTGTGCAAGAGAAGATCTTGAAGCGGCAAGTGCGATGGCAGCAAATGTGATCCGGGCATTGGATGAAGAAAAGATCCGTCATATCTGCCATCAGGATGTACTGTAAAAAAATCGGATAACGAAAGAAAAAGAATGCCGGAAGCGGGTTCACAGGAAAGGTGAAGCCGTTTTCGGCATATCTGGTAAAAAAGGAGAGTTTACAAGTGGAAAAACCGATCATTGGAATCTTGGGAAATACGTATAAAACACAGCCGGGACTTTTTTCGAGTTCGGAGAGAATGTATGTCAACAGTGATTACATCGAAGGTGTTCTGAACAACGGCGGAATTCCGATGGCAATTCCGGCAGTTGCCATGAAAGCGGATCCGGAAGGCATACTTGCCGTGTGCGACGGCATTCTGGTTCCCGGCGGAGAGGACTTAAATCCGTGGTATTATGGGGAAGAGCCAAAACCGCAGATCCAGACGATCCGTCCGGAGATCGACGAGGCCTGGTTTGCACTTGGACGGGCAGCAAAAGAGATGGGAATGCCTATGCTTGGCATCTGCAAGGGAATTCAGTTTTTAAATGTCCTGTGCGGCGGTGATCTGTACCAGGATATTTATACACAGAAGGAAACCACAATTTTGCATCTGCAGTCCCTGGAGCGGTCGTATCTGCATCACCATGTGGAAATTAAAGAGGGAACCCATCTGGCAGAAATCCTCGGGGCAGGCACCCATGCGGTAAATTCCATGCATCATCAGGCAGTCCGTACGCCGGGAGAGGACATCCTGGTTTCAGCAACGGCGCCGGATGGTACGATCGAGGCGATTGAAAGCAGCAACGGACAGATTGTGGGCGTACAGTGGCATCCGGAAGGGCTGATTCACACAGCGCCGGAGATGAACCGTCTTTTTGCGGATCTGGTAGAAAGAAGCTGCAGATACAGAGAAAAAAGGTAACGATTTGGAACCATGTAAGAGAAAAGAAAAACCGGGATGGGACTTTTGAACCGTTACGAAAAAATGAGAATGGATAAAGATGCGATTCCAAAAGCAGAGAGCAGGAATCGTTCGGGAGGCAAAAAAGAATGAACAGAACAATAAGAGTATCGGCGGCAGGTGATATTCTGATTATGAAACGGCTTCTGCCGGGATATCAGGATGTTTTGCCGATTCGCGAATTTCTGATGCAGGGAGAGGTTCGGATGGCAAATCTGGAAACAACGATATCGGACGGCAGCTGTTACGCATCGGCGTACTCCGGCGGAACATGGCTGACGGCAGATGCGAAGTGTCTGGAAGATACCCTGCGTTACGGTTTTAATTTTCTTGGGATTTCGAATAATCATACAATGGATTATTCCTATGAAGGACTGGCGTCTACGATCTGTGAACTGAAAAAAAAGGACGTGGCGTATGCCGGAGCAGGAAAAAATCTTTATGAAGCATCGCGTCCTGCCATTCTGGACACAACGGCGGGACAGATTGCGGTGATTGATATCTGTTCTACCTTTGAGAATGCAGCCAGGGCGGGAAGCCAGACGGAACGGCAGCCGGGCCGGCCGGGCTTAAATCCGCTGCGCTTTTCGGAAAAATATACCATTACGGAAAAACATGCGCAGGATCTCGCGGAGATTGCAGAGGTGACCGGAATCAACGGACTGCGGGATCTGCACCGGCAGGAGGGATTTATCGCTCCGCTTCCCGAGGGTGTCATGGAATTTGGCGGGAAAATGTTTGAAATCAGCAAGGATGGAACAGAGGGAAGAAGCTCCAGCCCGAATCCGATCGATGTGAAACGCACCGTCGATGCAATCCGGGAAGCAAAGATGACATGTGAGGCAGTCCTGGTCATGGTACATTCGCATGAAATCCGCAAGGACAACGACGAGGAAGCGGATTATTTTCTGGAAGAATTTGCGCACGCCTGCATTGATGCGGGCGCCAGCGCGGTGATCGGGGGCGGAACGCATCAGCTGAAGGGAATCGAACTGTATC
>CAMBAL010000106.1 GCA_945864225.1 uncultured Blautia sp.
TACACAAGGAGTATCGTCGGCAGCGTCAGATGTGTATAAGAGACAGCTTATTATAAGAGTACCAAGCTGAAACGCGCCATCGACCGTCTGTTTGTGGAAGTGGATAAGGCATACAAAGACGGAGCAAATATTCTGGTACTTTCCGACCGGGGAGTGGATGAAAATCATGTGCCGATTCCGTCCCTTTTAGCTGTTTCCGCTGTCCATCAACATCTGGTTACGACGAAAAAGCAGACTTCACTGGCATTGATTCTGGAATCTGGTGAACCGAGAGAGGTACATCATTTTGCAACTCTTCTTGGCTATGGTGCATGTGCGGTGAACCCTTATCTGGCACACGATACCATTCAGGAACTGATTGACGAACATCTGCTGGATAAAGATTATTATGCGGCAGTAGATGATTATGACGCAGCAGTACTTCACGGTATTGTAAAGATTGCATCTAAGATGGGTATTTCCACGATTCAGTCTTATCAGGGCGCAAAGATTTTTGAAGCAATCGGTATTTCTCAGGAAGTAGTGAATGAATATTTCTCAGGAACTGTCAGTCGTGTAGGTGGTATTACAATGGAAGATATTGCCCGTCAGGTAGATGAACGTCATTCCCGCGCATTTGATCCGTTGGGACTGGAAACAGATCTGACCCTTGACAGTCTTGGAAAACATAAAAGAAGAAGCGGAGGAGAAGAACACCGCTACAATCCGCAGACTATTCATCTGCTCCAGCAGTCCACGTGGACAGGAAACTATAATATGTTCAAGCAGTACACGGCTCTTGTGGATGAAGAGCAGAGCGGATATCTGCGAAGCCTGATGGATTTCAATTATCCCAAGCAGGGAGTGCCGCTGGAAGAGGTGGAAAGTGTTGATGAGATCGTAAAACGCTTTAAGACCGGTGCAATGTCTTACGGTTCTATTTCTCAGGAGGCTCATGAGACACTGGCAATTGCTATGAATCATCTCCATGGTAAATCCAATACCGGTGAGGGTGGTGAGAGTGATGAACGTCTGGATTCTGCAGGAAGTGCTGAGGATCGATGCTCTGCAATCAAGCAGGTAGCATCCGGTCGATTTGGTGTTACCAGCCGCTATCTGGTTAGTGCACAGGAAATCCAGATTAAGATGGCACAGGGAGCAAAACCTGGTGAAGGCGGCCATCTGCCGGCAAGAAAAGTATACCCGTGGATCGCAAAGACAAGACACTCTACACCGGGTGTGAGCCTGATTTCCCCGCCGCCGCATCACGATATTTACTCCATTGAGGATCTGGCACAGTTGATCTATGACTTGAAAAATGCGAATAAATATGCACGGATTTCTGTAAAACTGGTATCTGAGGCCGGAGTTGGTACGGTAGCTGCAGGTGTTGCAAAAGCTGGTGCTCAGGTTATCCTGATCTCCGGTTATGACGGAGGAACCGGTGCTGCTCCGGAAAGTTCCATTCACAATGCAGGACTTCCCTGGGAACTGGGTCTTGCTGAGACACACCAGACATTGC
The DNA here is from genome assembly GCA_945864225.1 of uncultured Blautia sp. GTDB lineage: Bacteria > Bacillota > Clostridia > Lachnospirales > Lachnospiraceae > Blautia_A. The sequence continues at coordinate 1,502 of CAMBAL010000106.1, forward strand.
TGCAGAACGGTCTTAGAAACCGTGTTCGTATTGAAACCGATGGTAAGCTGATGAGCGGTCGTGATGTTGCAATCGCAGCTCTTCTGGGTGCAGAAGAATTTGGTTTTGCTACGGCTCCGTTGGTAACGATGGGCTGTGTCATGATGCGTGTATGTAATCTGGATACCTGTCCTGTGGGTGTTGCTACACAGAATCCAGAACTACGCAAACGTTTCAAAGGAAAACCGGAATATGTAGAGAACTTCATGCGTTTTATCGCAGAAGAACTTCGTGAATATATGGCAAAACTGGGCGTTCGTACCCTGGATGAAATGGTGGGAAGAACCGATCTTCTGAAAGTAAAAGAAAATTCTAAGTCTGCTATGGCATCCAAGATGGATTTGAGTGAGATTCTTTTTAATCCATACACAGAAAAAGACCAGTGTGTGACTTTCCAACCATCTCAGGTATATGATTTCCAGCTTGAGAAAACACTGGATGAAAAAGTACTTATGAAGAAATTATCCGGGGCTATTGCAAAAGGTGAAAAGACATCCATTGATCTGAAAGTCGGCAACACAGACCGTACCTTTGGTACCATCCTCGGAGCCGAGATCACTCGACAGCATAAAGAAGGACTTCCTGAGGATACGATCACAGTCAACTGTACAGGAGCAGGAGGTCAGAGTTTTGGAGCCTTTATCCCGAAGGGACTGACACTGACACTTTGCGGTGATACAAATGATTATTTTGGAAAAGGTCTGTCCGGCGGAAAACTGGTAGTGTATCCGCCAAAGAACAGAGGATATAAGGCAGAAGACAATATTATTGCAGGCAACGTTGCCCTGTATGGAGCCACCAGCGGTAAAGTATATATCAATGGTGTGGCAGGCGAACGTTTTGCAGTACGTAATTCCGGTGCTTATGCCGTAGTAGAAGGTGTAGGTGAGCATGGATGCGAATACATGACAGGTGGTCGTGTGGTGGTTCTTGGGAAAACCGGAAAGAACTTTGCAGCAGGTATGAGCGGCGGTATCGCTTATGTGCTGGATGAAGACAGTCATCTGTACAGAAATCTGAATAAGGATATGATTTCCATTGAAAAACTGGAGAGCAAATATGATATTCAGGAGCTGAAAGCCATGATCGAGGAACATGTGGAAGCGACAGGCTCTGAGCGAGGAACGTGGATTTTGGATCATTTCAGTGAATATCTGCCGAAATTTAAGAAAATCATTCCTTACGATTATAAGAAAATGATCGCTCTTTCCGCAAAACTGGAAGAAAAAGGAATGAGTACGGAGCAGGCTCAGATGGAAGCTTTCTATGAGAGCTTCCAGACCAAAGAGACGACGGAGGAGTAAGAAAAATGGGAAAAGCAACAGGATTTTTGGATTATGAAAGAAAGAATGCAAAAGTAGAAGAACCGTTAGAGCGAATCCGCCATTTCAATGAATTCCGGACTCCGCTTACATTAGAAGAACAACAGAAACAGGGAGCACGCTGCATGGAATGCGGCGTTCCCTTCTGCCAGAACGGCGGCATGTTGGCCGGTATGGCTTCCGGATGTCCTCTTCACAATCTGGTTCCGGAAACCAATGATCTGGTTTACAGTGGGAACTGGAAACAGGCGTATGAGCGCCTTGCAAAGACACACTGTTTTCCGGAGTTTACCAGTCGTGTCTGCCCTGCACTGTGTGAGGCGGCATGTACCTGTAATTTGCATGGAAAACCGGTAGCTACTAAGGAAAATGAGCGTGCGATCATCGAACATGCTTATGAAAGCGGGTGGGTTCAGCCACAGCCGCCGAAGGTTCGTACAGGAAAGAAAGTAGCGGTGATCGGAAGTGGTCCCTCAGGTCTGGCAACAGCCCTTCAGCTGAATAGAAGAGGGCATTCCGTCACTGTATTTGAAAGAAAAGACCGAATCGGCGGACTTCTTCGTTACGGTATCCCAAACATGAAGCTGGATAAAAAAGTGCTGGATCGCCGGATTAAACTGATGGAAGAAGAAGGCGTAGTCTTTAAGACTGGTGTGGATGTGGGAAAAGACATCACAGCGGAAGAATTGAAAAAACAGTTTGACCGTATCGTACTTGCCTGTGGTGCATCCAATCCGAGAGATATCAACGTACCGGGAAGAGACAGCAATAACATTTTCTTTGCTGTGGATTATCTGGGATCTGTGACCAAGAGCCTTCTGGACTCCAACCTAAAAGATGGAAAATTTGTTTCTGCAAAAGGAAAGCATGTATTGGTAATTGGCGGTGGTGACACAGGAAATGACTGTGTGGGAACAGCGATCCGTCTGGGTGCTAAATCTGTCACACAGCTCGAGATGATGCCCAAACCGTCGGTAGAACGTACACCAAATAACCCATGGCCGGAATGGCCGAGAGTTTTGAAAACGGATTACGGCCAGGAAGAAGCTATCGCAGTATTTGGCCACGATCCGCGTGTATATCAGACAACAGTCAAAGAATTTATTAAAGATAAAAACGGTAATGTCAAAAAAGCAGTGATCGTAAAGCTGGAATCCAAAAAGGATGAAAAAAGCGGAAGAATGATGATGGTACCGGTTGAAGGATCGGAAGAAACCATTGATGCACAGTTGGTTTTGATTGCAGCAGGTTTTCTGGGAAGCCAGAAATACGTCACCGATGCATTCCAGACCGCACTGAATCCAAGGACAAATGTACTGACAGCCGAAGGAGGTTACGAGACCAGCGTTCCCGGCGTATTTACAGCAGGCGATATGCACAGAGGACAGTCGCTGGTTGTCTGGGCAATCCAGGAAGGACGACAGGCGGCGAAGGCTGTGGATCAGTCGCTGATGGGGTATACAAACTTATAGGTCAGGAAGATAGTTTTGTTGGTACGAGTTACACATGAGAGGAAGGTTTGGGTTCGTTTGCCGAGACAGCTTCAAGGTGTGTGAAAGGCTAAGGGGTGGACTGTACCTGCGTAGGGCACCGGGGCGATTCGCAGAGAAATTCTGAAGAATTTCTCCACTCAGCACCCCTGAAATCCGACCTTGGAGGGTCGGATTTCTCCCTTCACAGGTACAGTCCGCCCTCTAACCCTTTCATCACACCTCTTAGCAATGCCTCGGCAAACGAACCCAAAACTTCTTCTCATGCTGTCGTTCGCCGGCAACAAAACATCATCATCCAGGGCATACAGTTTGTTACCCCAACGTTTATATATATGAGACAAGGGACAAAAGGAAAACACACACATCTGGTAATGAGAACCTAGTGTGCGAGAGGAGAATGTGGCATGAATGCGCAGCTGAGGAACAG
>CAMBAL010000107.1 GCA_945864225.1 uncultured Blautia sp.
AAGAACTGGCAAAAACTCTTCATGCAGGAGATACCGTATATCTGACAGGAACCATCTACACCTCCCGTGATGCCGGTCACAAAAGAATGTGCGAAGCACTTGCCCGGGGAGAGAAACTTCCTTTTGACCCGACAGATGCTACGATTTATTATGTTGGACCGACACCGGCAAAACCGGGACAGGTAATCGGATCCGCAGGCCCGACTACCAGTGGCCGTATGGATGCCTATGCACCGACTATGATGTCTGTAGGCGCCCGTGGAATGATCGGAAAAGGAGCACGTCTTCCGGAAGTTGTGGAAGCCATGAAGAAATACAGTGGTGTTTATTTTGGCGCGATCGGCGGAGCTGGTGCACTTCTGGCGAAATGTATCAAAAAAGCAGAACTGATCGCATACGAAGATCTTGGTGCGGAAGCACTCAGAAAACTGTATGTGGAGGAAATGCCGCTGGTTGTCATCATTGACAGTGAGGGCCGCAACCTGTATGAAGAAGGTCGTGCCTCATATCTGAAACAGCATCATGAAAGCTAAAAGTCTTTCCATATCTGTAAATCATGCTAAAATAAACAGGTACGCAGAAAATACTGGTATTTGAAACGAAAGGACAGCAATGAATGGCTAACATCATAGAATTACATGCAGATGTGCCTGCCAGCCAGGAAGGGAATGTTTTCGGTCAGTTTGATGAGCATCTGAAACTGATTGAACGGACACTGAATGTCACTTTAATCTCCAGGGACGGAGCTTTAAAGATTCTTGGAAATGAGCAGAACGCATCCCAGGCGAAAAAACTGATTGAAGAACTTGTCACGCTGGCAAACCGCGGCAATACCATTACCAGACAAAATGTCAATTATGCATTGTCCCTTGCTCTGGAGCAGCGGGGACAGGTACTGACAGAAATTGATAAAGACCTGATCTGTAACACGATTCAGGGAAGACCGATCAAACCAAAGACACTTGGCCAGAAAGAATATGTGGATCAGATCCGGCAGAAAATGATTGTTTTCGGTGTTGGACCTGCCGGAACAGGCAAGACTTATCTGGCTATGGCCATGGCAGTGACTGCTTTCCGCAATGAAGAGGTCAGCCGTATTATTCTGACCAGACCTGCCATAGAAGCAGGCGAAAAGCTTGGTTTCCTTCCCGGAGACCTGCAGAGTAAGGTTGATCCGTATCTGAGGCCTCTCTACGATGCACTGTACCAGATTATGGGAGCTGACAGCTTTGCCAAAAACATGGAAAAAGGCCTGATTGAAGTGGCCCCGCTTGCTTATATGCGCGGACGTACACTGGATAATGCATTTATCATTCTCGACGAAGCTCAGAATACAACACCGGCCCAGATGAAAATGTTCCTGACACGTATCGGATTTGGTTCCAAAGTAATCATCACAGGAGATGCCTCACAGAAAGATCTCCCAAGAGATGCTGTATCCGGCCTGGATGTAGCACTGAAAGTGCTGAAAAAAATTGATGATATCGGTTTCTGTCAGCTTACCAGTAAGGACGTTGTACGCCACCCGCTGGTACAGCAGATTGTACAGGCATACGATGATTATGAGAAGAAACAGAAGCCGGCGGCACCAAGAAAGAATACCCGCCGCAGTAAGGAGAATGTATGACATTACAGTTTGAGTGTGAAGTAGAAGTGGACTGGGGAATTGACTGTGCCGGACTGGCAAGAGAAGTTGCCGAAAAAGTTCTGGAAATGGAAAATTGTCCATATGATGCATCCGTAAATCTGGTTTTGACCGATAATGAGGAAATCAAACGTGTAAATACGGAATTCAGAAATATTCTTGCACCTACAGATGTGCTTTCTTTTCCTATGATTCCTTTTGAAACACCGGCAGATTATTCGGTTGTCGAAGAGGATGATTCCTACTTTGACCTGGATACCGATGAGCTTCTTCTGGGCGATATCATGATTTCCGCAGAAAAAGCAGCTGCACAGGCAAAGGAATTCGGGCACAGTGTAAAACGGGAATTCTGCTTTCTTGTCGCACACAGCATGCTGCACCTTCTGGGATATGACCATATGGCACCGGAAGAAGCCGCTGTTATGGAAAAAAAGCAGGCAGATGCACTGGATGCGCTGGGTATTACAAGATAAATAAGGATAATGCGCTCTATATACAGTAAATTATGGAATCATTCTCCCGTAACTTACCATCAGAGAAAAGCACATAATCATAACAAAAAAATCCGATACTATAGAATAGAACCATTCCTGTACACAAAGGAGCGTGAATACAAATGCGAAAAATATTCTACAGTATCGGGATTTTTTTGTTTCTTGGCGTCCTGTCCCTGGCCTATTATCAATCCTACCAGATTGCAGCCACCCGGGACCGATTATGGCTTTTGTCACAGACAGATGTTTCAGGAAATTCAGAAAACCAAAACACATCTTTTTCCGAAAAAGCCCCCGGTACAGCAGTCATGGCAGATTCGAATGGAGAAACCGGGCAATATGGAACATACTATCTGAAAGAACAGGATGGGTATGTGACGGTTTATCATTCTGATCAGAGAACCATTTATGAAACCACTTCCATTTCGGTCTTATCCCTCCCGGAGTCTCTAAGGAATGAAGTGAGCAACGGAAAATATCTCAGGGATCAGCAGGAATTGTACAGTTTTCTGGAGAATTATTCCAGTTGATCCGGGAAATCAAGAAAAACCATGGACGAAACAAACAAAATGTTGTAAGATAAACCGGATGAAAAAATAATGGAGTGACAAAAGACCATGAACTATCGTGAATACTTAAAAGATAAAAAGAGGATTGTCATCAAAATAGGTACCTCTTCCCTGACCCATCCGGAAACCGGAAGGCTGAATCTTCGCAAACTGGAAGTTCTTGTTCGTGAGATCGGCGATCTTCATAATCAGGGAAAAGATGTTGTCCTTGTTTCTTCCGGAGCCATCGGTGTCGGTGCAGCGGCTCTCGGTATGAATGGCAAACCTGCGGAACTGGAGAAAAAACAGGCCTGTGCTGCAGTGGGACAGGCCAGACTTATGATGATCTATCAGAAGCTCTTTTCAGAATACAATCAGATGGCGGCTCAGATCCTGATGACCAAAAATACAATGGTAGACAATCTGAACCGCAAAAATGCCAAGAATACTTTTGAAGAACTTCTGAAAATGGGCACAATTCCCATTGTAAATGAAAATGACTCTGTTTCCACCTATGAAATTCAGTTTGGTGACAATGATACGCTGTCTGCAGTAGTTGCAGCACTGATCGGAGCGGATCTTCTGATTCTTCTTTCCGATATTGACGGATTGTTTACCGATGACCCGAATAAAAATCCGAATGCAGAATTTATTGATGTGGTGGAAAATCTGGACAGTCATTTTCGTGACATGGGAAAAGCATCCACGGGAAGCAAAGTGGGAACCGGCGGTATGGCCACGAAACTCACTGCAGCTGAAATTGCCACAGCAGCAGGTACCGATATGGTAATTGCAAATGGAGAAGATTTTCATGTAATCCATAAAATCATTGAGGGACGTAATCAGGGAACCTTATTTGTCGGTCATCCGAAAGAAGAATTTTATCTGATCGATTACATAGAAAAACTGCTTTGATTCATTCACAAATACTTCGGGGTTGGAAGTGAACTTCCAAATTTACCGTTATTGACGCAGCAAGAGCGTCAGGAAAGAGGAAAAATGGAAATATCAAGAATCGAAAGAATTAACGAACTTGCCCGTAAATCCAAAACAGTGGGACTTACAGAAGAAGAAAAAAAAGAACAGGCGATGCTGCGCAAAGAGTATATCGCAGCAATCCGGATGAATATCCGTTCACAGCTTGATAATATCAGTATACAGGAAGCAGATGGAAGTATCACCAATCTGGGAGAAAAATATGGAAACAAAAAAAGACATTAGAAAAAAAATTTTTGCTTCGAGAAAAGCATGTACGGATGAACAAATCGAAAACTGGAGCCTGGATATTACCCGGAGAGTCATTGCTCTTCCTGCATTTCGCAATGCCAAACGCATCCTGGCATATGCAGATTACAACCACGAGGTAATCACACGTTATCTTATAGAGGAAGCATGGAAAGCCGGAAAAGAAGTAGCTGTTCCGAAAGTGGTCGGCAAAGACATGGTGTTTTACCGTTTTACAGATTTCTCACAGCTGCAGCCCGGGTATTACGGAATCCCGGAGCCGGATGGAAGCGGAGAAGCTGTAAACTGGGAAGAAGCCCTTATGATCATGCCTGGCGTGGCATTTGACAGGGAAAATCACAGAGTCGGATATGGCGGAGGTTTTTATGACCGTTATCTGGAAAAGCATCCTTCACTGGAACGTGTAGCAGTAGCCTTTGATTTTCAGATCATGCCGGAAGTACCTGTAGAACCTACCGATATCTTTCCGCAGATCATTGTAACAGAAAAAGAGCTGTTGTTTATCCCGTTCACAGAAACCGGTACAGTGGAAAATAAATAACGGATCAGCTATCAGGATACAGGCTAACCTGCCACTTCTGTAATTTGACTTTCCGGTATCAGGTGTGCTATACTATATCATAATGTTTTATAACCGTTCATTTATTTATAAATCGGCC
>CAMBAL010000108.1 GCA_945864225.1 uncultured Blautia sp.
GACATATTCATGTCAAAACACCTCGCGGGACAGTGGCTACTGAATAGTTACATATTTTTATACTATTTTTTCCAGAATGGAATGTCCGATCGTTCCTTCTGGCATATCCACATCAAAGTTTTCTGCGATAGAAGCACCAATGACAGCAAATGTGTTCTCGCCTTCCAGTTCTCCTCCGTTTTCCATCTGTTCCGAATAGGCAATAAAAGGAACATATTCTCTCGTATGGTCTGATCCTGTATAGGTGGGATCATTTCCGTGATCCGCTGTAAGGATCAGAAGATCATCTTCTTTCAGCTGTTCCAGCAGTACCCCGAGATTTTTGTCGAATTTTTCAATCTCATGGCCATAACCTTCTGTATTTCTTCTGTGACCCCAGAGTGCATCAAAGTCAACCAGATTGACAAAGCACAAGCCATGAAAATCCTTCTTACTGATTTCGATGGTCTGTTCCATTCCGTTGACTGAGCTGGTAGAATGATAGGTTTCCGTGATTCCTTCTCCGCAGAAGATATCATTGATCTTACCTACACCGATCACATCCAGGCCTTTGTCCTTCATAGCATTTAATACTGTAGGACCTGTTGGTTTCAGTGCATAATCATGTCGATTGCTGGTTCGTTTAAACTCACCTTTTTTCTTTCCTACATAGGGTCTTGCAATAACCCGTCCCACTCTCCATTCGTCTTTCAGTGTGATTTCTCTTGCTATCTCACAGCAACGATAGAGGTTTTGCAGGTCAAAAGTTTCTTCATTTCCACAGATCTGAAGTACTGAATCTGCAGAAGTGTACACGATCATTGCACCAGTATTGATTTCTTCCTCGCCCAGCTCTTCGATGATTTCTGTTCCGCTGGCGCTCTTATTGCCGATAACTCTCTTACCGCAGCGCTTTTCCAGTTCTGCGATGAGTTCCGGCGGAAAACCATGTTCCGTAAAGGTGATAAATGGTTTTTCCGTCTTGATTCCCATCATCTCCCAGTGTCCGGTCATGGTATCTTTTCCATTGCTTGCCTCTCCGAGACGAGCATAACGTCCCATAGGTTCTGCAGCTTTTTCCATGTTTCCTCCACAGTGGAGATTCAGCATTCCCAGCTTCTTCAGGTTGGGGATCTCCAGGGTTCCCATCTGATCCAGGATATGTCCAAAAGTATCTACCCCTACATCTCCGAACTTTTCAGAATCCGGCATAGCTCCGATACCCAAAGAATCCAGGACAATCACAAAAATTCTGTTGTACTTTTTCATCTTCGTCTACCTCTTTCTATTATTATTTTTCTGCCAACTTCCGGTACAGCTTTTCTTTGACAGTGTCACTCGCAAAAGCCGCATCTACTGCATTCCTCATCAGAAGCAGGACCTCCTCATCCCGGACTCCGTATGTTTTTTGAATAAATTCCAGTTCCTTTGTCAAGGTCGTGTTGCTGACGGTCCGGTTATCTGTATTCACAGTAACCCGTACACCATGATCCAGGAATTCCCTGATCGGATAGAATTCCGGACCGGATACCGCCTTAGTCTGCAGATTGCTGATTGGACACATCTCAATTCCGATCTTTTTTTCTGCCAGTTCCCGGATCACATCCTCATGACCTCTCATGGCAATCCCATGTCCGATTCTCTTTGCACCAACATTCACTGCATCTGTGATATTATCCACACTTCCGCACTCGCCGGCATGAATCGTAAAGGGCATACCAATCTTTCTTGTATTTCCAAACAGATTCATGAACTGTGACATGGGATAAGAAGCCTCTGCCCCAGCCAGGTCTGCTCCGCAGACACCGGATCCAAGAAGTTCTCTTGCAGCCCGGATCATCCGCCAGTTTTCTTCCTCGCCGATATGACGCATGGCACAGGCGATTACTCCGTACTCAATAGCGAAGTCCTGTTTTCCTCTCTCCAGCCCTTTGATCAGTGCTTCCATTGCCTTTTTGCAGCTCATGGATTCTGTTTCAGAAAAAAGTGGTGCAAAGCGGATCTCTGCATAGCATACATGTTCTCTGCTCATGCTTTTCAATACATCATATCCGGCCTCTTCCAGACCTTCTTCATCTTTAAGACACTGGCATGGCATATCAAACTTTTCCAGATATTCTGCAAGGCTTGTACAGTCATCCGATACGCTCAATTCTTCTTTTTTTACAGAGCTTCCCAGCCTTTTTTCGATAAATTCCTGACTGAGAGATCCATCCAGGTGACAATGCAGTTCCACCTTCGGCAATCTTAGCAGTTCTTCCTGTGTCATAACTTCTCACCACTCCATTCCACGTTCACTACTGCCGCTCTATAAAAGATTGGATGGCCCAAATCCCAGCGGAAGCAGTTCATTTAGTGTAAAAATATCATATTTTTCTTTATCTACTGCCAGAATGATCTGAAAGGTTTCCGGATCGCAAAATTCCATCATAACCTGACGGCACACACCACAGGGTGCCGCATATTCTGTCAGTACTCCATTCTTACCGCCTACAATACAGATGGCCTGAAAATCCCTGACTCCTTCACTGACTGCTTTGAAAATAGCTGTCCGCTCTGCACAGTTTGTAGGCGTATAGGATGCATTTTCAATATTGCAGCCTGTGTATATTTCTCCCTTCTTTGTCAGCAGTGCTGCGCCCACCTTAAAGCCGGAATAGGGAGTATAGGAAAAATCCAACTGTTTGATTGCTGTGTCGATCAACTTTTCAATCATTGTTTTTTCCATATTATACACCTCTCGTTCTTTTAATAACCAGTTGCTTCCTCATTTTTCACAATTTTAACAATTCGGCTGGTTCCCAGACGGTCTGCTCCCAGTGCCAGGAATTTTTCTGCATCGTCGATAGAAGAAATTCCGCCTGCTGCTTTCATCTTTACATTCGGTCCGATGTGTTTTGCAAACAGTTCAATATCTGCAAAAGTAGCACCTGCTCCGCCAAAACCGGTGGATGTTTTGATATAATCTGCTCCTGCGCTGGTAACGATCTCGCACATTTTGATTTTTTCTTCATCCGTAAGGAAACAGGTTTCGATGATCACTTTCAGGATTTTATCTCCACATGCTGCCTTTAAGATTTTGATTTCATTTTCAATCAAGTCATATTTTTTGTCTTTTAACCATCCGATATTGATAACCATATCAATCTCAGAAGCGCCGTTTGCCAGGGCATCTTTGGTCTCGAATTCTTTTGCTGCAGTTGTCATGTAACCATTCGGAAAACCGATAACGGTACATACCGGTATTCTTCCGTTCATGTATTCGGCTGCCTCTTTTACATAGCTTGGAGCAATACATACAGATGCAGTCTCATATTTCATGGCATCGTCACAGATCTGCTTGATTTCTTCCCAGGTGGATCCCTGAAGAAGCAGTGTATGGTCTACGTGTTTTAATATTTCTTTGATATCCATTTTTTATCTCCATTTCTTATATCATTATTTTTCTGCCTGGTCTGCTTTGATCAGATTACGGATGGCTTCCACTGCCACCTGAATTGCCATATCGGTATCATGTACCACCGGATTCTCCAGGCCCAGGCTCTCTCTCTCCTGATTGGCAACTACCAGGAAGCAGGAACCGGCTCTTACTCTTAATTTTCCTGCAACGATGAAAAGTGCTGCGGATTCCATCTCAGAGGCAAGACAACCCATCATTTTCCATGCGTTCCATTTGTTGATCAGCTCATATCCTACCGGCATTTTTTCCGGTTCATGCTGTCCGTAAAACGCATCCTTACACTGTACCACACCGGTATGATAGGTATAATCTTTTGCTTTTGCAGCTGCAACCAGTGCGTTGGTTACATCCAGATCTGCTACTGCCGGATATTCGATTGGCGCATATTCTTTGGATGTTCCTTCCATACGAATGGCTCCTGTTGCAATAACCACATCACCACTCTTTACTTCTGTCTGCATACCCCGCAGGTTCCGATTCTTAAAAATGTGTCTGCTCCGCAGCGATACAGTTCTTCCATGGCGATGGATGCGGAGGGTCCGCCGATACCTGTGGAAGTAACACTTACCTTTACTCCGTCCAGTGTTCCGGTATAAGTAACATACTCTCTGTTATCTGCAATCAGCACCGGATCGTCAAAATATTTTGCGATTTTCGCACAACGTTTCGGATCACCGGGCATCAGTACGTAACGTCCCACTTCTCCTTTTGCCACCTGGATATGATACTGTCTGCTTGGATCTTCTGAATAATTTTTCACGATATTTCCACCTTTCTTTATCTCTTTCCCTTATCATACGGAATACCTTCCGCCTTCGGTGCTCTGGAGTTCTTAGATACAAATACGAGCGCCAGCAGAGAGATGATATATGGGAACATATTATACAATGTTAATGTCCTTCTCAGTTTTCTCCATTTTTGAACTTATAAATATAATATGACACATGTACAAAATCGTCCAGACAACTTACCCTCTTTTTTATCTATTCTTTGTATTTTGTCTGATTTTGCTAATTATTCTTTTCTTTTTTATATATTTTTCCTATATCTTACTTTTCGGAATCCATTCTTTTATTATTTGTAACTGTTCAGTACCTTCACAGTTACGAGCCAAAATGCATTTAAACGATAA
>CAMBAL010000109.1 GCA_945864225.1 uncultured Blautia sp.
TAAAAGTTGACAAGGCTGCCCGTTACATCGGCGGGGAAGTAAACTCTGTCATGAAAGATAAGGAAAAGGTGGATATCCGTTTCGCAATGTGTTTTCCGGATGTTTATGAAATCGGCATGAGTAATCTGGGTATGATGATTCTTTATAACATGTTCAATGCCAGAGAGGATGTCTGGTGTGAGCGTGTATTTTCTCCGTGGACAGATCTGGATAAGATTATGCGGGAAGAGCAGCTGCCATTGTTTGCACTGGAATCACAGGACCCGATCCGCGAATTTGACTTTCTCGGAATTACACTGGGATACGAAATGTGTTATACCAATATTCTGCAGGTGCTTGATTTAAGCGGAATTCCGCTTATGGCTTCGGAACGCGGGGAAAATGATCCTCTGGTAATCGGAGGAGGTGCCTGTGCATATAATCCGGAACCGATCGCGCCTTTTTTTGATATGTTTTATATCGGAGAAGGAGAAACATCTTACGATGCGCTTTTTGATGCTTATAAGGAGAACCGGGCAGCAGGCGGTACCAGAGCGGAATTTCTGAGAAAAGCTGCACAGGTACCGGGGATTTATGTTCCTTCTCTGTATCATGTCACATATGGAGAGGATGGGACAATTTCCTCCTTTGAGCCGAAAGAAGAGGGAATTCCGGCGAAAGTCCGGAAACAGCTGGTCATCGATATGGACAGTCAGTACCGTGCAATCGAGGCGCCTGTGGTTCCTTTTATCAAAGCGACACAGGATCGTGTGACATTGGAAGTGATGCGAGGATGTATTCGCGGCTGTCGTTTCTGCCAGGCGGGAATGATCTATCGTCCCACCCGTGAGCGCGATGTAGAACAGTTAAAGGCGTCTGCAAGAGAAATGCTCAGAAATACCGGACATGAGGAAATCTCTCTCAGTTCCTTAAGCTCCAGTGATTACAGCGGGCTGAAAGAACTGGTGAATTTTCTGATCGAGGAATTCCAGGATAAGGCAGTGAATATTTCTCTGCCGTCTCTGCGAATCGATGCGTTTGCTCTGGATGTGATGAGCAAAGTGCAGGATGTAAAGAAAAGCAGCCTGACATTTGCACCGGAAGCCGGTTCCCAGAGACTGCGTGATGTCATCAACAAAGGTCTGACAGAGGAAGATATCCTTCGTGGAGCAGGAGAAGCATTCCACGGCGGATGGAATCGTGTGAAGCTGTATTTCATGCTTGGTCTTCCTACTGAAACGGAAGAAGACATGAAGGGAATCGCACATCTTGCCGAAAAAATTGCAGAGGAATACTATGAAGTCCCGAAGGATCAGAGAAATGGCAAAGTGCAGATCAATGTCAGTACTTCTTTCTTTGTACCGAAACCGTTTACCCCATTCCAGTGGGCCGGTATGTACAGTGAGGCGGATTTTGTGGAAAAAGCCAAAATCGTAAAAAATGAGATCCGCTCCCAGCTGAATCAGAGGAGCATTAAATACAGCTGGCACGAACCGGATGTGACTATTCTGGAAGGATTCCTTGCAAGAGGTGACAGACGGTGTGCAGATGTGATCTTACGAGCATATCGGAAGGGGGCTCTTTATGATGCGTGGTCAGAGAGTTTCCGTTATGACCTCTGGAAAGAGGCTTTTGCGGATGCAGGAATAGATCCTGATTTCTATACCCTTCGTGAGCGCAGTACAGAAGAAATCCTTCCATGGGATTTTATCGATGCAGGGGTTTCCAAAGATTTCCTGATCCGTGAATGGAAACATGCGCATGAAGAGACGGTTACGCCCAACTGCAGGCAGAGATGTTCCGGCTGCGGTGTAAAACAATACGGTGGAGGTGTATGCTATGAAAGTAAGAATTAAGTTTTCCAAAGAAGGTCCGATGAAGTTTGTGGGACATCTGGATACCATGCGTTATTTTCAGAAAGCACTTCGCCGTGCAGAACTTCCGGTTGCTTTTTCCGGAGGATACAGTCCTCATATGATTATGTCTTTTGCGGCACCTTTGGGAGTGGGTACTACAAGTCTAGGGGAGTATTTTGATCTGGAACTGACAGAGACCGTTCCGACTGCTGCTATTGAGGAAAAACTGAACAGCACCATGGTGGAGGGAATTCGTGTACTCAGCGCAAGAGCCGTGGAAGACGGCAAGACAAGCAAAGCGATGGCGCTTGTTGCTGCAGCAGATTATTTTGTGGAATTCCGCGAAGGCAAAGCACCGGAAGCTGCATGGAAGGAACGAATCAGCGAGTTTGCCGCTCTCCCGTCGATTACGGTTATGAAGAAGACAAAACGCAGTGAAAAAGAGGTAGACATCCGTCCTTATATTTATCAGATGGAATGGAAAGAAAAAAAAGTCTTTCTGAAACTTGCATCTGCCAGCGCCAATTATACAAAACCGGAACTTGTGATGGATACGTTCCAGAGATGGCTCGGCTGCGAACCGAAGCCATTCTGCTATCAGGTTCAGAGACTGGAAGTATATGCGGATACGGGAAATGAAGAAGAACACAGATTTGTTCCTCTGGAAGCTTTGGGTGAGAAAATTGAGTAAGATCATCATTACGGAAATGGAAATAAAAGCCCGCTCCTGTCTGGTCTATGCACTGAAAGAAGATGCAGGGGTCATGGAAATGCGTCTGGCTCCTGTGGAGGGCAATTCCCTTCTTGGAAATATTTATGTGGGACAGGTGGAGAAAGTTGCCGATCATATCCGGGCGGCATTTGTGCGGTTTGGCGCAGAAGGAAATGGCTATTTTCCTCTGGAGGAGGCCGCTCACGTTATCTATACGGCAGGCCGCAGGGGAAATGGTCCTCTGCATGCAGGAGATGAGATTCTTGTTCAGGTAAGCCGTGATGCGATGAAAGGAAAACTTCCGGCATTATCTTCGAATCTGAGTTTTACCGGGAAATATCTGGTGTTGACTACCGGAAATAAAAAATTCGGACTTTCCTCAAAGCTGTCGGGGGAGGACCGCAGCAGGCTCAGCAAGTGGCTGGCGGATGAAGCGGCAATGCCGGATAAGGAATACGGGATTATTGTCCGGACGGATGCTGCAGATGCGTCCAAAGAAGAAATTGTCAGGGAACTGGAGTATCTGAAAAAAATATACACAAAAACGGCAGTTCTCGGACGAAATCGGACATGCTACAGTCTTTTGCATGAAGCAGAACCGTTTTATCTTTCTGCAATCCGTGATACGTACAGCAATGAAATTGACGAGATCATTACAGATATTCCGGAAGTTTACGGGAAAATACAGGAATATCTGGAAGAATTCTGTCCGGTTTTGACAGAAAGACTTCGTATGTATCAGGATGATCTGTTGCCGCTGTATAAGCTGTACAGTCTGGAATCTGTTCTCGATGAAATCCAGAGAGAAAAAGTATGGATGAAAAACGGCGGATTTCTTATGATCCAGCAGACAGAAGCTTTTGTTTCTATTGATGTAAACAGCGGAAAGTATACGGGTAGAAAGAAAGCGGAAGAAACTTACCGGAAGATTAACCTCGAAGCAGCACAGGAAATTGCCAGACAGGTTCGTCTGCGTAATCTTTCCGGCATTATTCTGGTTGATTTTATTAATATGGAAAACCCGGACCACAGAGAGGAGCTGTTTCATGTTCTACAGAAATATCTGCGCAGGGATTCCGTGAAATGCAGGGCTGTGGATATTACTCCTCTGAATATTCTGGAGATGACCCGCAAAAAGGTACGCAGACCTGTAGTGGAAGATATCCGGGAACTGGAGCGTGTTTGAAAATTGCTTTTCGACAGATGCGCGTCACAATGAGAGGTACTGTCTGGAAAACAGACAGAGCAGATGTGGCAGTCATATAATTTATGAAGAAGTAGTTACAGGAGGTTGTTATGATTAAATTTGCACATTTTAACTTTAATGTATTAAATTTGGAAAAGAGCCTGAAATTTTATAAAGATGCACTCGGGCTGGAGCCGGTAAGAGAAAAAGAAGCAGGGGACGGTTCCTTCAAACTGGTTTATCTGGGAGACCGTGAAACGGATTTTCAGCTGGAACTGACCTGGCTTCGTGACAGGACAGAACCGTATAATCTTGGCGAATGTGAGTTCCATCTTGCTTTTGATACAGATAAGTACGACGAATTGCACAGACACCATGAAGAGATGGGCTGCATTGTTTTTGAAAATCCGGCTATGGGAATTTATTTTATCACAGATCCGGATGGATACTGGATCGAGATCGTTCCTGTCAGATAAAAACATTCTGCATTCCTGCATAAAAATATGCAAAAATAAATAAACAGATTGCAAAAAACATATTGACGAAATGAAAAGACCATGCTATTATAATCAAGTATGCCGCACAAAGAGGTTTAAGCGCCGCAAGGCCACCATATTTGGCGAGTAAAGTTCATAGGAGGTGCCATTATGTACGCAATTATT
>CAMBAL010000110.1 GCA_945864225.1 uncultured Blautia sp.
CACGGTTGACACCGCAGTCTTCTGTAATATCACTAATTGTAATTTTGGTAACCGGCTTTTTCAGTAACATCTTTTTGAGAGATGCCTCTAATGCTCTTTTTGTAATATCCGACACTTATCAATCCCTCCTGTTCTATATATCATTTCCTATTTTGTCCATGAAGTTAACATTTCCCGATATTCCATTCGTCTAAATCATAAAAATATCCTGTGGAGAACGTTATTTTCCCCACATTCTCCACAGGACATGTCCACATATCATAACCTGACTTATTTATTTCATCTCAAACAACAAGGTCTTAATTTCATAAGGTGTCACTTCCACCTTCACCTCTCCTGTATGTCCGGTTTCTTCCATTGGTTTTTCCATAAGGTTGCATTCACGCCAGGATTCATAGGCAAAGCCCGGAGTTACGGTAACTTTCTGGCGGCTGCCGGTGTATTCGTGGAAACGCACTACCAGACTCTTTCCGTCTTCAGAACGTTTTACGGCATCCAGTTCCACACCGTCCGTGTTAAAGGACACAAAACTTGTTCCAGCACTGCGAAGGGCACCTTTTACGACCTTCATCGGCTGATTCAGAGCAAATGCCTCTTTGACCGTCTCGCCTTCCACAAAATCTCCCTTATGAGGAAGAAGAGAATACGTAAAGGTATGCTCGCCCTGATCCTGTTTGTAGTCCGGATTATTGGCACTTTTCAGCAGAGTGATGCGCATGGTGCGATCCTTTACATCATGACCGTATTTGCAGTCATTCAGAAGGCTGACACCATAATCACGTTCAGACAGGTCTACCCATCTGTGGGCAACGGTCTCAAATTTTGCCATCTCCCAGCTGGTGTTCCAGTTATTCGGGCGTTTTACGTTTCCGTACTGGATATCATAGCGGGCCTCGGTCGCACGAATATCTACCGTAAAGGAAGCTTTCAGAAGCTGATGTACTTCATGCCAGTCCACATAAGTTGCAAAATCAATTCTTCTGTCATCTGCATAAACCGTCAGATCCTGCACGATTCTGGAGTTCATGTATTTCCATTCCAGACGCAGTACTGCTTTCAGGCTGCCGTTTTCCACGACTTCTGCAGAAACCAGTTCTGTGACTTCGCGCATTTTTTCCTCATAAAAAATATCAATGTTCCATGCATCGAAATCGCGCGGTTTGTCCTCAAAAATCTGAAGTACATTGGCGCGAGCGCCCTCCGGAAGAACTTCACGGTCATTTTCCTTATCGTAAAGTCTGGTGATCTGACCGGCTTCGTTCAGATTCATCGTGTAAAACGGTGTCTCAATTTTTTCAGAGGATACTTCAAATACCGGTGCTTTCTGTGAAGCTGCTGTGCCTTCCTCAAAAGTGATCACGGTACCGCTCATAGCCGGGATCTGATCCACTTTTACATAAGTCACAGTGCCCTCTTTCTGCGTATCCAGGATTTCTCCTGCTGCATTTTTAAATACACCGTCCCCTGCATCTTCCACAGCCACTACCTGGCCTGCTGTCCATCCGGCATTATTCATTACCGTCCAGGTATTCTCTTTTGGTTCCACCAGTACGGAAAAAGCATCCTGCTCTACATTTTCAGCAATTTCCTGTGCCTGTGCATATTCTTTTCTGGAATCCTCATATACGTTAAAAATGGAAGATCCCGGAATGATATCGTGGAACTGATGGCGAAGGACGATCTTCCAGCCTTCTGTCAGCTTCTCCTGTTCTGCCTCCCCAATGGCGCCCTGTGCAGCTGCTGACATGGCAGTCAGCCACTCTGCTTCCCGGTACAGCAGTTCCATTTTGCGGTTCATCTTTTTGTTATATGCATGGCTGGTATAGGTTCCGCGGTGATACTCCAGATACAGTTCCCCGTCCCAGGTATGTACATATTCCTCTGTATTTTTGATGGTTTCCTGAAGCTTGTTGAAATATTCTCCGGCTGTACTGGTTTTTACATGAGGGATTCCCGGAATCTTATCCAGTCTTCTTCTCTGCTCCAGTGCTTCACGGTTGACACCGCCGCCTCCGTCTCCAAAACCATAGGAGATCAGAACTTCATTGTTCAGGTTTTTATCATTATATCCTTTCCAGACACCTTTTACCGTGTAAGGAGTCAGCATTCCATTATAGGTATAGAACCATGGGCTCAGCGTGCAGTCTGCATCCGGAGTTGTCACAAAATGTGTCAGCACTTCACTTCCGTCCATACCTTTCCACATAAAGGTATCATGAGGCATACGATTATACTCATTCCAGCTGATTTTTGTGGTCATAAAGGTGTTAATTCCTGATTTCTTCAGAATCTGAGGAAGTGCCCAGGAATAGCCGAATACATCCGGAAGCCACAGATAATGCATGTCTTTGCCGAATTCTTCTTTTACAAATTTGCTTCCCATCAGAATCTGTCTGGTAAGAGACTCTCCGCTGGTCAGGTTGCAGTCCGCTTCTACCCACATAGCGCCGTCCGGTTCCCATCTGCCTTCTTTGACTCTTTCTTTGATTGCCTCAAAGATGTCCGGAAAGTCCTTTTTGATGTACTCATAAATCTGCGGCTGTGTCTGAAGGAAAATATATTCATCAAACTGTTCCATCAGGCGCAGTACTGTGGAGAAAGAACGGGATGCTTTTTCTCTCGTATGTTTCAGTCTCCACAGCCAGGCCAGGTCAATGTGCGTATGGCCAACACAGTTTACAGTTACCATGATGTTTTTATCCATGCCGTCCAGTGCCTCGTTCAGATAATCATCTGCTTCTTCCACAGATGCATAGAATTCCTCACTTCCCGGATATGACCAGTCAATTTTCAGGAATGTATCATTTAACGCTTTTAACAGCTGGTGTTTGGTTGTGTTCTCATCTTCCAGTTCCTGAATCGTTCCAAGAACCATCTTTGACAGATAGTACAGATCATCTGCTTTTTCATCCAGCCATGCAAGAGCGGCTCTTTTGATCTGATGCTCCTGTTCAGTCGGAACTCCGCCGCCTTCCATACCGGACCAGAGACGGAACGTCAGTCCAAGCTTCTGTCCTGCAGCACTCTGGTCAAAAAATACTTCTTTATGATTGGAATCCACACCCTGATATGGTTTTCCATTCATGTAAAGCATGGATTCAAAGCCGCTGTTGTTGCCGCCGCCTGTTTTTCCGAAATCAAACAGTCCCAGAATTCTGCGGTCTGTCCATTCTGAAGGAAACTCTGCATCCAGATGAAGCCACAGATATTTGTCCCAGCCGGACCAGAGCATTCCCACTTTTTCCTGTGCAAAGTCACTGAAATCCTCCGGCACCTCCGGATTCGGGATCTCTCCTTCGGACTCTTTGACAAGGATGTCCTCCAGCTCAATCACATCACGATAGCGGTACGGTTCCAGTTCCTCAATTCTTTTTTCCAGTTTTTCCGTCATAAAAAACATTGTCCTATCCTCCTGTTGATGATGTATGTATTTTTATTTCCATTTTTTAATGACATCTGAATAATTTCTCTATTTCTTAATGACTTCTCATTATTTACCCTTTTTAAGACATAGGCATGCTTTATCTGTCTCGGAATTTATTTCGCTTCTTCCGGGTAAATTCCCTCTTCTCTCCAGATGCGATGCATCAGTTCGTAGCGTTCCAGAGAAAGTCCGGTATAGGCGCAGTTCGATGTGCAGAAAATATATCCATATCCCGGCATTCCTTCTCGTAAGGATCTGCGGATATCCGCCTCGCATTCTTCCAGGGTTCCTGTCTGAAGAAAGCCGCAGTTTACATTTCCGCACAAAGCAACTTTGTCTCCTGCCAGTTCCTTTACTTTTTTCAGGCTCACACCGCCCTGCGGGTCGATGGAATGAAGGGCATCCGGTCCGCACTCCACCATCTGATCCAGAATCGGCATAATATTTCCATCTGTATGTTTGATGGTATAAAATCCCATGCCTCTGTAAGTATCCAGAATATCCTTCAGATAAGGTGTAATATATTCTGCAAACAGATCCGGACTGATTACGGATTTCCTCCAGAATATGTACAATTCTGTCAAAATATTTCATATTGCTGGTATCCATCTGAACAAAAATCGCACTGTGATCATATTTTTCCGCAGTCTAGATATAAGTCTCTGCAATATCTTTGACATGAAGATCCTGTTCCCTTCTGCTCATCTGATCCCACTGGTCAAAACAGCGGTGCTGCGGATGGATTTTCCCAATCGCCTCCATGGTCCTGTCTCTTATACACATCTGACGCTGCCGAC
>CAMBAL010000111.1 GCA_945864225.1 uncultured Blautia sp.
TACACAAGGAGTATCGTCGGCAGCGTCAGATGTGTATAAGAGACAGAACCGGAACACAGCTGATCATTGCAGCGGTGGAATGCAATCACAGTCCGGACAATGGAAGACTGAAGGAATACTCTCCTTACAGTTTTTCAGATCCGAAACTGGGAGAAATCGAAGGACTTGGAAAAGAAACCATGGAGTGGTTCATTCATACTTTTAAGGCCGAAATTGACCGGGATTACCGGACTCTGCCGGACAGAGCGCATACATTTATTGCGGGCAGTTCCATGGGCGGACTGATGAGCCTTTATGCAGTGCTGGAGTACAATCAGGTCTTTTCCAGAGCAGCTGCACTGTCACCTTCCATCTGGACAGCACCTGTGCGGATCAAAAATTTGATAAAAAACGCAGAACTGGAGCCGGATACCGTAATCTATATGGATTATGGATCAAGGGAGTTATCTTTTCATTCCGGAATGGCAAAAATTTTCGGTAAAGTGACAGAACTTCTGATCACCAGCAAAATCATGGCAGAGTGCAGAATCGTTCCAGGTGGAAACCACTGTGAAGCATCCTGGGAAAAACAGATTCCGTTTTTTATGGATACCCTGTTATATGAGCTGCGAAATGAGGCATAAATGAAGAAAAACACAGAAATTGCGAAATGAGGCATAAGTGAAGAAAAACACAGAAATTGCGGAATGAGGCATAAGGCATACGAGGAGAGAAAAAACATGGAAGTACAATATCGCAAACAATATAGTCAGGCACTGAACCGGGATATGGAATGCAAGATTTACGGACATGCAGGACGTCCGGTTCTGTATATTCCGTGTCAGGACGGACGGTTTTTTGATTTTGAAAATTTTGGGATGACAGAAGTATGGGCACCGTATATCGAAGCAGGTCAGGTGATGGTTTTTTCCATAGATACCATTGATAAAGAAACCTGGTCGGATTCCAACAGTGATCCGTACTGGAGAATCCGCCGTTATGAACAGTGGATTACTTATATTACAGATGAGATGGTTCCTTTTATGAGAGATATGGTAAATGAACGAAACGGCTGGACCGGTTATCCGGGAGTAATGGTATTCGGCTGCAGTCTTGGTGCAACGCATGCAGCAAATCTCTATTTCCGCAGACCGGATCTGTTTGACCGCCTGCTGGCACTGAGCGGAATTTATACTGCTGAATATGGCTTTGGCTCCTATATGGATGAAGTGGTTTATGAAAATTCAGTCATTCATTATCTGGGAGGAATGCCGCTGGATCACCCGTATATTCCGCTTTATAACAGGAAAAAGGCAGTCATCTGTGCAGGACAGGGGCCATGGGAGCTTCCGGATTCCACACGACAGCTGCAGGGAATTCTGCAGGACAAAGGAATCCAGGCATGGGTGGATTTCTGGGGATATGACTGTTCTCACGACTGGTGCTGGTGGTTTAAACAGGTGGAGTATTTTTTACCGTACCTTCTTAACAATGAATAAAAAAACAAAAGAGGAGAGTGGATGTTATGAAAAATTTTGTGTTTATTTCCCCGAATTTTCCGACAAACTACTGGATGTTCTGCCGGGAATTAAAGAAGAACGGGATGAACGTTCTTGGAATCGGTGATCAGCCATATGATGAGCTGACCAACGAATTAAAAGAAAGTCTGAATGAATATTACAAAGTCAGCAATCTGGAAAACGAGGAAGAAGTTTACCGTGCAGTGGCTTTTCTGATCTATAAACATGGACGGATCGACTGGCTGGAATCCAATAATGAATACTGGCTGGAGAGAGATGCAAAGCTTCGTACGGCATTTAACATTAAGAGCGGATTCCAGACAAAAGACATTCCAAGAATCAAATTTAAATCCAAGATGAAAGAATATTACAAAAAAGCCGGTATTACGGTTGCGCGTTACCATCTGGTAGATAACTGGGAAAATACCGTTGCTTTTATTCAGGAGGTTGGCTATCCGGTGGTTGCAAAACCGGACAATGGAGTAGGTGCCTCCCATACCTTCAAAATTGAAAATGAAGATCAGCTGAGAGCATTTTTTGCGGAAAAATGGGATGACACCCAGTACATCATGGAGGAATTTGTCAATGGTGAAGTGAATTCCTATGATGCGATTATTGATTCTCACGGAAAACCGTTATTTGAGACCGGAAATGTGACACCTGTGTCCATTATGGATATTGTCAACAATGAAGATGATTCTATTTTTTATATTCTCAAGGATCTGCCGGCAGATACCCGTGCCATGGGCCGTGCGACAGTGAAAAGCTTCGGTGTAAAGAGCCGTTTTGTTCATTTTGAATTTTTCCGTCTGTTAAAAGATCAGGAAGGTCTTGGCAAAAAAGGAGACCTGATGGCTCTTGAGGTCAATATGCGTCCAAGCGGAGGTGTTTCTCCGGATATGATGGATTTTGCCCATGGAACCGATGTTTATAAGATCTGGGCGGATATGATCGCATTTGATCGAACAGATATGAAACCGTACGAAGACCAGTACTGTGCGTTTGCCGGGCTTCGTGACGGCAAAAATCATGCCATGAGCCATGCCGATATTATAGAAAAATATGGCCCGAATATCAGGATGTCAGAACGTATTCCGGATGTGCTTTCCGGTGCAATGGGCAACGAGATGTATCTGGCTACTTTTAAGACAAAAGAAGAAATGGATGCATTTTACAGTGATGTGCTTCGGTGTGGAAAATAAATAGCGCTGGAGCAGAATGATGCGACATGATGGACTTTGTATAGATGTAATTATAGAAGGTTTTGTACAGGATGATGCATCACAACAGATTTGAAAAAATGATGGATTGTAACAGCTTTTGTGAAGAATGACGAATAATAACGCAATTTTTTACAAATTATGACTGGACGAATGAGCGATTTTGTGAGAAAATAACGCTAGGTTGTTATGACTATTTTAACAACATTATCAGTAAATCTATACTTGAAAGGAGTTTTAAAATGATTTATTCACGCGAAGTAGAAGAAATGTGCCCAGTTGCACAGGGCGTTCATCATGGCGCCGCTCCAATCCCGGAAGAAGCTAAATGGGTACAGGCTAAAGAAGTTAAGGATATTTCCGCTCTGACACACGGTGTTGGCTGGTGTGCACCTCAGCAGGGAGCATGTAAGCTGACTCTGAATGTAAAAGAAGGTATCATCCAGGAAGCACTGGTTGAGACAATCGGATGTTCCGGTATGACTCATTCCGCAGCTATGGCATCTGAAATTCTTCCAGGCCTGACTGTTATGGAAGCGCTGAATACTGACCTTGTATGTGATGCAATCAACACTGCTATGAGAGAGTTATTCCTTCAGATCGTTTACGGACGTTCCCAGTCTGCTTTCTCTGAAGACGGACTTCCTGTAGGTGCTGGTCTTGAGGACCTTGGCAAAGGACTTCGTTCTCAGGTTGGTACCATGTACGGAACTCTGAAAAAAGGACCTCGTTACCTGGAAATGGCAGAAGGATATGTTACCGGTATCGCTCTTGACGAAGATAACGAAATCATCGGATATCAGTTCGTAAGCCTTGGCAAAATGACAGATTTCATCAAAAAAGGCGATGATCCGAATACTGCATGGGAAAAAGCAAAAGGCCAGTATGGTCGTGTAGCTGATGCTGTTAAGATTATTGACCCGAGAAAAGAATAATTATTGTTGAGGAGGTAACGGAAATGGCTTTATTTGAATCTTACGAGAGACGAATTGACAAGATCAATTCTGTTTTAAACAGTTATGGAATTGCTTCTATCGAAGAAGCTGAAAAAATCACAAAAGATGCTGGTCTGAATGTATACGACCAGATCAAAGGCATTCAGCCGATCTGCTTTGAGAACGCATGTTGGGCATACACCGTTGGTGCAGCCATCGCTATCAAAAAAGGATGCAAGAGAGCAGCAGACGCAGCAGCAGCTATCGGTGAAGGTCTTCAGGCTTTCTGTATTCCGGGATCTGTTGCTGATACCCGTAAAGTAGGTCTTGGCCATGGTAACCTTGGCAAAATGCTTCTGGAAGAAGAGACTGAGTGTTTCGCATTCCTTGCAGGACATGAGTCTTTCGCAGCAGCAGAAGGTGCGATCGGTATCGCTGAAAAAGCAAACAAAGTACGTCAGAAACCTCTGCGTGTCATCCTGAACGGTCTTGGAACTGTCTCTTATACACATCTGACGCTGCCGACGATGCTCCTTGTGTAGATCTCG
>CAMBAL010000112.1 GCA_945864225.1 uncultured Blautia sp.
CCTGCGGCCTCCTGGTCCCAAACCAGGCGCTCTAGCCAAACTGAGCCACACCCCGCTGTTCCTATGCAATTTTTCTTCTGGCGCTTGACGCAAGACATATTATATTATAGTGTTCCCAAAATGTCAACATCTTTTTTTAATTTTTTTCAACTTTTTTTTACATTATTTTTTTACCGGAAAATGCAAAGGTTTTTGCCCGGTTTTCCCGGGCCAGAGCGTGTTTAAAAATGACTCTGTTACAGATAACAGATCTCTGCATCCATATTGCCTTTGCCGTCCGTATGCAAGACTGCATAGCTCGGTCTGCGTCCGGACTGTCTCGGATAGGACAGGCTTCCCGGATTCAGCACAAGTATTCCATCCTTTTCCATAATGACCGGCTTGTGTGTATGTCCGAAAAATACCGCCTGGCATTTTCTGTCTTCTGCCGCTTCTACAACCCCCCGCAAATCCATGGATACTCCATAGTAATGTCCATGAGTCACAAAAACCTTCCTGCCTTCCAGCATAATTTCTTCTTCTCTCGGAAGATCCGAAAAAAAATCATTGTTGCCGGACACCATACAGCACGGACAATCTGCGAGAGCCTGAATAAAAATTTCCCGGCCCTCCACATCTCCGCAGTGAATCAGCATATCAAAAGGAGCTTCCTGTGCCACAACCATTTCCAGATTATCATCTCTCCCATGAGTATCGCTCACAATCAGTACTTTCATCTCAGTTCATCCTTTATCGCACGAAGGGCTTTTCCCCTGTGACTGATCTTATTCTTTTCTTCCATAGACAGTTCTGCAGAAGTGCAGCCATATTCCGGAAGATAAAAAATCGGGTCATAACCAAAACCGTTTTCCCCTTTTTCGTCATATCCGATACGGCCTTCCATCGTTCCGCGCACTGTTTTTACCGTACCATCCGGAAATGCAGCCGCGATGGCGCATACAAAACGGGCAGTCCTCTGTTCGTCCGGTACTCCCTCAAGACGCTGGACCAGATTGGCATTCTTAATATGGTAAGAGGTATCTTCACCCATATACCGTGCGGAATAAATCCCCGGTTCCTTGTTCAGATAATCAATTTCCAGACCGGAATCATCTGCAAGAACAATCTCTCCTGTCATTTCACAGATTGCCTTTGCCTTAATCCGGGCATTTTCTTCAAAAGTCTTTCCGTCTTCCACAATATCTGCTTCAATGCCTGCATCTTTCAGAGAAAGAACCTCTGCATCAAGATCTGCAAGAATTTCTCTGATTTCTTTCATCTTTCCCTGATTTCCTGTGGCAAATATGATTTTTTTCATGTTGTAAAGCCTCTCTTCTTTATTATGTGCTTTTTTTATACGCTCTTTTTATGCACTTCTCTTTATGAGCTTCTCTTTTTATGGCTGTTTCTTTTTTGGCGGACGAGGTCCCAGGAACTGATAGTAGTAAGTCTTCAGCATACCATTATAAATTTTACGATTTTTATCTGCTTTTTTACCAATATCATTCTCTGCTTTTTCATACGAAGTAATCAGATACATGGACCATTTGTCCAGATTCCGGTAACTTTCCCCGATTTCCCGGTAAAGCTGCGGCAGAGCAGCCTTCTCTTCCAGTCGTTCTCCGTATGGAGGATTGGTAATGATAAATCCATAGGGCTTGGGATGATGAAGTTCTTTGACCGGGCGTCTCTGAAAATGGATCAGTTTCTCCACGCCCGCCATCTTCGCATTGGAACGTGCGGCTCTGAGCGCTTCATCATCAATATCATATCCCTGAATATCCGTTTCGATATTCAGATTCATCCTGTCATTTGCCTCTTCCATGGCATCATACCAGCATTTTCTCGGCACCAGATGCTTCCATTCTTCTGCAAGAAATGACCGGTTCATTCCCGGGGCGATATCTGCCGCCATCATTGCCGCCTCAATGGGAAATGTTCCGCTTCCGCAAAACGGATCCACGAGAATCCGGTCTTTATTCCACGGAGTCAGCATGATCAGAGCAGATGCCAGAGTTTCTGTGATCGGTGCTTTCACTGTCATCTGACGGTATCCGCGTTTGTGAAGAGAAATACCGGAAGTATCGATTCCGATCGTTGCCACATCCTTCATAAAAGCCACACGGATCGGAAAGCTTGCTCCGTCCTCTTGGAACCAGGAAATGCCGTAGACGCCCTTCAGACGCTCTACAATGGCTTTTTTCATAATCGACTGGATATCAGACGGGCTGAACAGTTTACTCTTCACAGAATTGGCTTTTGCCACCCAGAACTTCCCGTCAACAGGAATAAATTTCTCCCATGGAAGTTCTTTTGTTTTGTCAAAAAGTTCCTCAAAAGTTTCGGCTCTGACCTCCCCCACTTTCAGAAGAATTCTCTCGGTCGTCCGCAGAAAAATATTGGCATCCGCAATTCCCTGAGCATCTGCCAGAAACGTTACCTTGCCGTCTTCCACTTTCGTAATTTCATATCCAAGATCCGTAATCTCACGTTTCAGCACCGCTTCCAGCCCGAAATGGCATGGTGCAATCAATTCCCATTTTTCCATGGTATCCTCTCTTTATCGTTATTTTTTATGATTGATACTAATCCATTATTTTCAAAATTTTCAAACACGCTCCGGCTGCCGTATGTTACTGTAAACAGAACGAAACAGTAACTATATGTTATGTTAAGAAAGTTGCATTTCTTTCACAACATTGCCGTCAAAATCCTTGATCTGGAAAACACCGTTTTCCAAAACCGCATATGTAGGCGGGTTTCCTTCTTTTGGAATGGAAACAGAACCCGGATTCAGCAGAATATATCCGTCCATCTGCTCCGCCTTCAGCACATGGGTATGTCCGTGAATCAGAATATCCCCTTCCTGGAGCGGCGGAAGATTGTTCTGATTATATACATGGCCGTGAGTAGCATAAAGGGTCTTTCCATCGATGGACAGAATACAATAATCTGCCATCACTGGGAACTCCAGAACCATCTGGTCTACTTCCGCCTCACAATTGCCTCTTACTGCATAAATCTCTCTTTTTTTCTCATTGAGCATAGGAATGACTTCCTTGGGGGCATATTCTTTCGGAAGATCATTGCGGGGACCGTGGTAAAGCAGATCGCCCAGCAGCACCAGACGCTCTGCTTTTTCTTCCTTATATGCTTCCAGCATTTTTCTGCAGTAATATGCAGAACCATGAATATCAGATGCAAACATGTATTTCATAATTTTCTCCTGTTAACACTTCATCATAAAACGGATATGCCTGACGACGCAGACGTGATCCTTCTTTTCGGTTACCACTGTTACATTATCACGGTTCCCGGGAAATTACAAGATTTCTTCCGCGGTAAGCTTCAAAACCTCCGATCACAGACCGGGTACGGTACCCTTTTCTGGCAAATTGCCTGGCTGCCATCATACTTGCCCCACCCCGGTCACAGTAAAACACCAGAATTTTGGTCACGGGAAAATCTTTCCTCTCTTCCAGTTCCCCGTAGGGAACACTGACTGCAGTCCGTACATGTCCCTTCTCATAGGTTTCTCTTTCACGCAGATCTATGATCAAAGCATCCGAACGCCCGACATAATAGTCCAGCATTTTTGCCGAAATAGTCTCCAGCTGAAACATATGATACTCCTTTTTTTTATATCATATGAAACAGACTCCGGCCATTGTTACTACGGGCCGGAGTCTCTGAAATTGTACTGTGGCAGATTTTTTCTGCCACTTATTCTTATTATGATACAAGGATCAAA
>CAMBAL010000113.1 GCA_945864225.1 uncultured Blautia sp.
TCTGATGACAATTCGTGTGAGCAGTCTGGTGACAGCTCATGAAATCATTAACAATATATTTTCCCACACTCTTTCTTGAATTTCACCTTTTGTATAATTATAGCAAACGTAAAAGAAAAAAAGAACTATCCAATTGAATAGTTCTTCCTTGTCTTTTCTCATCTTTTTGTTCAGGACTCTTTTATTCCGAAAACCGTCAGTGCCTGACGCGGTGAAATGCCGAGTCCACCTACGCTGATCAACGTATCCTCTGCCTCTAACAAAAGATTTCCCTTCTGAAATCTGACAATCATGCGACCTCCGCTTAAGCCGTCCATCCGCCGGATCTCCATCTCAAGGGTATTGACGGTACGCCATGCAGCTGATCCTGCGTAAATATGGCCGTCTGTTTCACTGTAGGCGAAGTCCTTACGCATAGAAAGGACGAATTCCTTTTCTTTTCCACCTTCCAGCACTTTCCAGTACATCTTATCGCTTCCAAAAGCAAACCGCATCTCCTGGATCGGACTCGTCTCAAACTGAAACAGCCCGCTTCCGCCAATCAGAACTTCAGCAGAATCCGGCAGCCGGTCGTTCAGAACCGGAACAGACACATACACATGCTTACTTACTTTTTCCTCCATAAAAGGATTTCTCGTTCCTCTGCGTGGTGGAAGAGCAAGCTGTGCAGTATACTCTTTTACAGTTTCTGCAAGCGGTGACGGTGCCAGCTCTCCAGCCTCTTTCTGTACATAGGGAATCAGATCCTCCTGCAGTGCGCTCAATTCCTCCTGTGTCTGCTCTGTGGATGACGTCAGAATCACAATCAAATCAAGATCCGGGAACACAACCCCAAACTGGCCATACGCTCCATCCGCGCGGAAAGAGCCAGGATATCGTCCCATCCAGCACTGATAACCGTAGCCCTGTGCCCAGTCTTTTACATGTCCTTCGGAATCGCCTTCTGTCTCAATCTGCTTGTGGCAGGCGCGTTCGAACCATTCTTTTCGAAGCAGCTGTTTTCCTTCCCACTCTCCCTGTCTGGACAGAAAATACGTAAATTTTGCCATATCTTCCGTCACCATCTTCATACCTCCTCCGCCAAGCTCTGTTCCGTCGCCGAGCAATGCACAGGTCAGAGAAGTGATTCCAAGTGGTTCCAACAGACGCGGTTTCAGAAACTCTGTCACATTCTGCCCTGTCTTTCTCCGCAGAACCGCAGCCAGCATGTTGGTTCCTGCTGTATTATATTTATAAAATGTTCCCGGCTCATGGAGTACCGGATGATGCAGAAATGTAGAGATCCAGTTTTCGGAATTGTCCGAAATCTCCGTCTCGTGACCGCATCCCATGATCAGCAGATGGTGCAGGGTGATTTTTTTAAGATATTCGGAAGGATGTTCCGGCAACAGTTCCGGAAAAATATCGACAATTTTCTCATCAACAGATAAAATTCCTTCCTGCTGTGCAAAACCAATCGCCGTAGCCGTCAACGATTTGCTGAACGAATACAACGGATGGCGGAATTTTTCATCATATGGTTTCCACCATCCCTTTGCCGCACACTGTCCATGGCGGATCACCATAAAACTATGTAGTTCGATTTGATTTTGTTCCATCCTGTCAAGAAATTTCATAATTCCTTTGGAGCTGATTCCAACTGATTCCGGTGTCACATCTTTAAAGTATCCCATTTTTTATCTCTCCTTAATCGCAAACTTCTCCATAATAAGCATTCTGTCGTACCTGCCACTTATCTTACATTACTTCCCCGATATATATATATTTAAAATAGCATATTTGATAGTAAATGTCAATTCACAAGACACACAAATCTCATTTTCTGAGCAAGGCATATTCTCTTTCCGAATAAAGTATATCATATAATATCATTTGCCGGTGAACGCTAATATAAGTGACAACACCAAAAGAGAGATTTTCATAAAAAAGGCTATGAGTATTTTATGGGTATAAAATACCCTGCCAGCTTTCACCAGCAGGGTTGGTTGGAATCTTTACTTGTAAAGGTCTTCCAGCGTTATTAGACGAACTTCACCTCTCTCTTGTGCCTGAAGAAGTCCATCTGTGAATCCGCCTTTTGAGAAGATATAGTAGTAATAGTTGTTACCTTTTCCGAA
Organism: uncultured Blautia sp.; assembly: GCA_945864225.1. Classification (GTDB taxonomy): domain Bacteria; phylum Bacillota; class Clostridia; order Lachnospirales; family Lachnospiraceae; genus Blautia_A. Next base: position 2,118 of record CAMBAL010000113.1, read on the forward strand.
GACTGAGGCATAATCCCGAATCAAATCGAGTTCATCCACACCAATTTTCTCATTTCTGTACTTACACGAACCAATGATATAGTCCTTACCCTCAACGGGTGTTCCAACAATATCAATCTGTGTCTGCTTTTTCTTCTTCGGGTCCGTACCCCACCACTGGCCGATTTCACTCAGTTCAATAGGGAGATTGTCCGAATAATAGAGCAGGTAATCCTGACACATCTTCTCAAAAATCAGGCCCATGTAATCCGGAAGATACTGTTTTACAGCGTGTGGATAGATCTTTGCAATTCTACCAGAGTCAATGGCACTCATATTGATTGGCACAAACCGATACCAGAAACGGAAAAAGTTATCAGCCAGCAGATAGATGGTTTTCTTACCCGGTTTTTCTGTAATCGGTGTTTCTTTCTTAGCAATGCCAAGGTCGATCAGCGTTTTCAGGTACTTAGATACAACCGAATTCTCCTCGCCGACCTTCATCTTGATATCGTTCATTCGGGAAGCACCTTCTGCAATCGCTTTGATGATTGCATTATAAATGGCTGGCTCCCGAAGTTCCTGCTTCAGCAGATTGCCCGGTTCCTCATACAGATAGCTGGAACGGTCAAAGAAATTATCCAGCAGAGCTTCATCCACACTATCTCGCACATCCAGCTTATTAATATAGTGGGGAACTCCCCCCGTGATTCCATAAATCAGGGAATTATCTTCTGCTGACAGATTTGGGTGGAACACAGCGGTTTCCTTATAGTCCAGCGGCTCAATCTTAAACTGGCCAGTACGCCTGCCATACAGCGGACTTTCCTTGCCAAGCACCTGACTCTCCATGAAGCTCATAGAGGAGCCGCAAAGAATCAGGTACATCTTGGACTCTGTCCATTTGTGGTCGATGATGTGCTGCAGCATCGCTGAAATGGCCGGCTTTGCCTTTGCAAGATACGGGTACTCATCGATAACAAAGACGATCCGTTTTTCCTTTGAAAGTGCAGTCAGTTCGTCCAAGGCAGCATCATAAGACCTGAACTCCGGTGCAGACTCCATATCTGGCCGCTCAAAACTCATGATTGACTTTGAGAGAGCCTCCAGATTTTCCTTTCCTGTAGTGTTCAATGCAGAAAAGAAAATGGTAGGCTTATCTTTACTGAACTCATTGATCAATGCCGTTTTACCAACACGTCGTCTGCCGTAGATGACGATGCACTCAAACTTATCACCAGCGTACCGTTTATTCAGTTTCCGAAGCTCATCCTCACGGCAATAGAATTGACTCATACGCTTGCCTCCAATAATTATACTCGTGAGTTAGTAACTCGTAAGTTACT
>CAMBAL010000114.1 GCA_945864225.1 uncultured Blautia sp.
ACTTTCATTACTATTTGTGCCGCCGCTTGGCGGCGGAATGGAGATTATTATGAAAAAAGTAGTAAAGTTCGGCGGAAGTTCCCTGGCCAATGCGCAGCAGTTTGAAAAAGTGGGAGAAATCATCAGAAGTGAGGAGAGCAGACGATATGTTGTTCCGTCCGCACCCGGAAAACGGTTCAGCGGAGATACAAAGGTGACGGATATGCTCTATCAGTGCTATGCTGCAGCATGTGAAGGCACTGAGTTTGGCGAACAGCTCCAGGCAATCAAGGAACGTTATTATGAGATTATCCGTGGTCTGGGCCTGGATCTTTCTCTGGAAGATGAATTCAAGCAGATTGAGGCAGACTTTAAGGCTCAGGCAGGGAAAGAATATGCGGCTTCCCGAGGCGAGTTCCTGAACGGAAAAGTGATGGCAGCTTATCTTGGATACGAATTTGTAGATGCCGCATCTGTGATTCGTTTTGACAAAAATAAAAACCTCGATGCAGAAAAAACAGACAAGCTTCTTGGCAAACGTCTCGCAAAATGTGAATGCGCAGTCATTCCGGGCTTTTATGGTGCCATGGAAGACGGAACGGTTACAACATTTTCCAGAGGCGGTTCTGATGTGACCGGTTCTCTGGTGGCAAAGGCGATTCACGCAGATGTTTATGAGAACTGGACGGATGTTTCCGGATTTCTGGTAACAGATCCGAGAATCGTAGAGAATCCTGTTGCAATGGATACCATTACTTACCGCGAACTTCGTGAGCTTTCCTATATGGGAGCAACGGTTCTTCATGAAGATGCAATCTTCCCGGTGCGTAAAGAGGGAATTCCGATCAATATCCGCAATACCAACCGTCCGCAGGATAAGGGAACCTTTATTGTGGAAAGCACCTGTAAGAAGCCGAAGTATGTGATTACCGGTATTGCCGGCAAAAAAGGATTCTGCTCCATCAATATTGAGAAATCCATGATGAACAGTGAAATAGGATTTGGCAGAAAAATCCTTCAGGTTTTTGAGGATCAGGGAATCAGTTTTGAGCATGTTCCGTCCGGAATTGATACCATGACAGTATTTGTCCATCAGGATGAATTTGAAGATAAGGAACAGCAGGTAATTGCCGGAATTCACCGTGCGGTACAGCCGGATTTTGTGGAAATGGAATCTGATCTGGCACTGATTGCTGTTGTAGGAAGAGGAATGAAGTCCCAGAGGGGAACAGCAGGAAGAATCTTTTCCGCACTTGCGCATGCCAATGTCAATGTAAAGATGATTGATCAGGGCTCCAGTGAGCTGAATATCATAATTGGTGTGGCAAATAATGAATTTGAAAGAGCAGTAAAAGCAATTTATGATATTTTTGTACTGACACAGATCTGAGAGACAGAGCGTGTTTGAACATCCATTTTCCATGTCTGTACACTTCAGGCATGTTCTAAAGCGATAAATATGGAAAGAAGAAATATCAGTTAAGAAAGAAAATCCCGGACATTTTTTGTTCCGGGATTTTTCAGTAAAAAATACATGTCCTTTCTCATTACTTAAATGATATTCTAACATTTCGTCCCGTTTTATGGTCTTGACCAGAACGGATGTTTGCTATATAATTCTGGAAAGAACAAATGTTTGGGAGAACGGATATGGTAATACAGGAATCATTAAGTATTATGGAAAAACTGGAAATTCTGTCAGATGCTGCGAAGTATGATGTGGCCTGTACTTCCAGCGGAGTGGATCGCAAGGGTGACGGCCGGGGAATCGGAAACAGTATTCATGCGGGAATCTGCCACAGCTTTGCCGGAGACGGGCGATGCATCAGTCTTTTGAAAGTACTGTATACAAACGAATGTGTATTTGACTGTAAATATTGTGTGAACCGTGCATCCAATGATGTCGTACGGACCAGTTTTACACCGGAAGAGATCAGCAGGCTTACAATCGAGTTTTACAGACGAAATTATATTGAAGGACTGTTTTTGAGCTCCGGTGTGAAGGGGAGTCCGGATGCGACCATGGAAGAGATGATCCGGGCAGTGGAATTGCTCCGCAGAAAGTACCACTTTCAGGGTTATATTCATTTGAAGGCGATACCGGGCACCTCTCCGGAACTGATCGAGCGGGCCGGCTTTCTGGCAGACAGAATGAGTGTGAATCTGGAACTTCCTACTTCAGAGGGATTGAAGCGCCTGGCGCCGAACAAAAGCCGCAGGACGATACTGAAGCCTATGCGGCAGATTCAGGCCCGGCATATGGAGAATAAACAGGAACTGGCATTGTATCGCCATGCGCCAAGTTTTGTTCCGGCAGGACAGAGCACACAGATGATCATAGGGGCGACTGGTGAAAGTGATTATCAGATCGTATCTGTTGCAGAATCTCTGTACAGACAGTTTTCGCTGAAAAGGGTATTTTATTCTGCATTTGTGGCGGTCAATCAGGACAGTGCGCTTCCCATGCTTCCCCAGGGACCGCCTCTTCTTCGGGAACACAGGCTGTATCAGGCAGACTGGCTTTTGCGGTTTTATGGTTTTCGGGCAGACGAACTTCTGTCAGAGAAGCATCCGAATTTTAATCTTCTTCTGGATCCCAAGTGTGACTGGGCAATCAGTCATCTGGAATATTTTCCGGTGGAGATTAATTCTGCGGACTACCGGACACTTCTGCGTGTTCCGGGAATCGGAGAGAAATCTGCAACCAGAATCATTGGGGCAAGACGATATCACTCTCTTGATTTTCCGGATCTTCGAAAGATTGGCGTGGTTCTTAAGAGAGCACTGTATTTTATTACCTGCAATGGTCACACCATGTATCCGGTGAAGCTGGATGAGGATTATATTATTCGCAATATGCTGGATCCAAGAGAGAAAGATAAGCTTCCGGTGCACGGGTCGGAAATGACTTATCGTCAGCTTTCTCTATTTGATGATTGTACAGGAGGGATGCAGAATGGATGATGAGAAAATCATTCTGGTTTGTGAGGACAGTCTGGAAGGAATTTTTTCTGCCATATACGATGGCTGGAAATGGAAGCTTCGCGGCAGACAGGTGGAAATCTCTGTAAAAGAGCCGGAGTATCCGGATTTTTTCACAACAGTTATGAAAACGGTGTCAGACAGTGAAAAAGCCGGGAAAGTACTGCGTACGGTCAGCAGCAAGCTTGGCCATCATGTGTATGAGGCAGTATGTTATGCGGCGGCATCCTGCCATCCAGACAGGGGAACTCTTGTCTTTCAGGTGCTCTGGATGGCTCTTTCAGGGAAGAAAAATGACAGAAGGGTGTTGGAAAATATGGCGGATCCGGCAGTAAATACCGTTGCGAAACTGAGAATCCGGGTATGGCATGAGCTGCACAGATATTATGGGTTTGTGCGCTTTCGTGAGATAGGAGGAAGGGTATTGTTTTCG
>CAMBAL010000115.1 GCA_945864225.1 uncultured Blautia sp.
TCCTCTATACAGAAACATGCGGTTTTAAGCCATTTTCATGGCAAAAAAGCCGCATATTTTTTGTAGCAATGACTTGACATCCTCGGGGACACTTTGTGCAGCACAAAGTATTCCATTATAGTTGAAAAATAAGCCTTTTCGAGAAAAACAGTCGTATGTCTGTTATTATCCGGAAAATTTATCACTGTAATGAATATGTATATCTTCCCAGTCCATGAATAATACATAGAACACCCTTCCATATTGCTGGCTTTCTACGATCCTTCCGTGATCGAGGACAGAAAGATAGGAGCCGTCAGCTTTTCGGAGGTGAAAGTGAATATAGTCATTTTCATTACTACTATCAATCTGTTCCCAGATGCTGGATTCTATCTGTTTCTGTTCATCTTTCAGGATCAGGTTGCGGAAGCGCTTATTGGTGAGTCTGAAGAGCTCGTCCATATCTTTATATCCGGTCATATGAAGGAACTCATGGTTTGCATAAAAGAGTTCGTCATCGTCTTTGTCCGCTCTGTATATGATAAATGCACCCGGAAGGTGTTCAGAGATATCTTTAAATGCGAATCCCAGTTGTTTACGGATTCCGGACTGAAGACCTTCCCTGTAGGCCATACACCCGTTTTTTCCGTGAAGTTTTATTTCATAAAGGGCTGCATCTGCAGAGCGCATAAGCTGTGAACGGCTGGCTGCAAATGTGGGATATACCGCAACCCGGGAAATCCGTACATTGAATGATCCGAAATGCGCCAATATACCAATCATTGCGATGACTGCTAATGCTTTTGAGGAAGATCGCAAAAAGGCAATCAAGGCGGGTATGAACGCTCATATTGCCAAACCAATCAGTGTAGATATAATTCTGGAAAATCTGGAGAGAATGCGCCAAAACAGAAAGTATTTTAATGAACCTGCTGAGAAAAGTTAAAAACTTTTCAGCAGGTTTTAATTTATCCAAAAAAATTACATGCATGCTGTCAGAAGTGCTAGTGTAAATATCTGAGCGTTCACGTATAATGTAGATAAACAAAAAATCTTCTCACAAAATTAAGTAAAAAAGAGTCCGAGGAGTACATTAAAAAAGAAAGGAGATGTTTGTATGAGTAAAAAAATGAGGTTGTGGATGGCAGGAACAGTAGGAGTCTTAATGGCAGGCTTTATGAGCGTAAGTGTTTATGCCCTTGAAGAAAAGGATGTTATTGGAACCTGGTATGTAAATGAGCTTTCTATGGGCGAAGGTGCATCCTTTCATCCGGGGGCAATAGGAATGGAAGTGACCGTGGACATTAAAGAAGACGGTAAAATGGAAACAACAAGTTCTGTTTATGGGGAAGAGCCTGAAGTAGATGAATCAGAGTGGAAAATAGAAAATGATAAAATTTTGATGACTCATAATGATCAGACAGAAGAATGTGAGTACAAGGACGGTAAGATAACCTTAACAGCAGATGGAACGACAATGATCCTGAGTCAGGAAAAGGAAGAGTATGAGCCTTATGTACCGGGCAAACCGGTAGAAAATCCAACTATGAAGGATTTTGAAGGAGAATGGAGCTGTACTCTGATGGAAGCATTTGGAATGCAGATGCCGGTTAATGCTGACTTTACAGGATTTGAAATGAGTATGTCTGTGGAAGACGGAAAGGCTGAAATTATCTTAATAGAGAGCGGAGAAGAGACAAAAGTAGAACTTCAGGGCGACGTGGAAGGAAACGCACTGGTATTAAAGGCTGTAACAGAGGATGAGGCAGGAACTATGTTTTTCAGTCTTGATAATATGAAGTTTAATTTACTAGATGATGGAAAACTGTGTTTGATAGCAGAAGATGATGCAGAGGAATCTGATGACGGCGAAGAAGCAGATGATTCTGAAACAGGTGAAGTTGATTTTTCCGTAAAGACATATTTTGAAAAAATAATTGTTACAGAATAAGGTAAAATACTGCCGCACCATTCCGGTGCGGCAGTATGGGATTTCAGATAAAAAAGGAGGATAGGGTATGGGATTATTTGATAAGAAAATCTGTGACATCTGCGGGGAGAAAATTGGTTTATTGGGAAATCGAAAACTGGATGACGGAAATCTGTGTAAGGATTGTGCGAAAAAATTATCACCATGGTTTGAGGAGCGGCGGCACAGTACAGTAGAGGATATCAAACGCCAGCTGGAATATCGTGAAAAAAACAAAAAAGCGGTAATGGACTTTTGTATAACCCGTCAGATCAATACCAGAAATTACAATGTTTTTATTGATGATAATAAAGGAAATTTTACTGTTGCACGGAAACTGGATGTCAATGAAAACCCAGACATAGTTCCTTTATCAGCCATTGTACAGTGCAGAGTTGATGTAGATCAACAGCAGCATGAGGAAACATATACAAAGGATGGAGAAAATGTAAGTTATCAGCCACCGGTATATAAATATGAATTTGATTATACCATGCGTATTAAAGTGAGAACTCAGTGGTTTGATGATATGGATTTTCGCCTGAATACTTTCTCCATAAGCAGTGACAAAAGACGAGAACTGATGGAAGTGGAGCAGACCGCTTATCAGATTATTGCGGCACTGACACCAAATGCAGCGGGAATGCAGCCCGGAATGCCAGGAATGAACATGAATGGAGGGATGCAGCCCGGAATGCCGGGAATGAACATGAACGGAGGAATGCAGCCCGGGATGTCAGGAATGAACATGAACGGAGGAATGCAGCC